>JAPUIL010000117.1 GCA_027297085.1 Verrucomicrobiota bacterium
CCACCAGCAAGATCTGAAGCTCACTTAAAAAAACGCAGGGCCATTTCCAGGCCAGGAATTAGATTCTTGCGCCTGCAGAGATTGAAATAGTGTCTGCTTAGCCTCATTCACTGACTCTTCGAGGCCATTTCCCTCGGCTAATCCAGCAGCAATCAAAGACGCCAACGCACAACCCGTTCCGCGTGTATGTTCGGTCTTTACACGGGAAGTTGAAAACTCCTTTACGCCCAGCTTGGAAAACAATCGATCTATGGAAGTTGAGCCGGAACGATGTCCGCCTTTAACCAGTACGGCCTGACAACCTTTGGCTAAAAGAATTTTGACCGCTTCTTCCTCCTGTTTCCAGCTCTCAACGGCTTCTAATCCTGTTAACAAGGCGAGTTCTGGCAAATTTGGAGTGATAAGATAAGTGTGCTTAAGCAAGGCATTGAGAAGAGAATCCACTCCCTCTTGATCCAGCAACGGCCGACCGCTGCTGGCTCGTAGAACCGGATCCAGCACCAGCCGGATTTCAGGATAGGTTTCGAGGGTTTCGGCAAGCACATTCACGATGGCTGCATTTCCCAGCATGCCGGCTTTCACCACTTCCACAGGGTAGGTATTAAGCAAACTAACCAGATGCATCCTTACAAGCTCCGGCGGAGAATAGTCGATTGATTGCAATCCCTGGCCGGTTTGTAAAGTTAGGGCCGTAATCACATTCAACGGGAAGGCCCCCATGGCATGGATGGCGCGATTGTCGGCCTGTAGGCCGGCGCCTCCTGAAGCATCCGAACCTGAAATGGTTACCACAAAGGCCGGTGTTTCGGCGGAACCCATGACGCCTAATCGGAGGTGGTCACCGCGTTACCAGTGTTAACCCATTCCGTAATGCCACCCTTCAAACTCCACACAGACTGGAAGCCATGTTGCGCTTTCATCAACATGGCAGCTCTCGAACTTCGGGCACCCGACGCACAATACACGACCGTAGGGATCATTGGATCCAGGCCCAAGTCGCTCAAACCTTCGCCTCCAGAAAGTAGTTGCCCGACAGGGAGGTGGTGCGAATCAAGCTTGGCTAGCGATCGCTCCCAGTCCTCCCGTACATCCAGGACTTGAACGGTCCTTTCTTCAGCCAGCCAAGCCTGAAATCTTTCCACCTCGATTTCATCATCCTCTGGCCCCTGCGTTTCTATTTCGCAGGAAAAATCTATTTCCTTCAGCTCGGTCACCTGGGCGTTTTCAGGCACCCGATTGAAACGAATACACTGTTGTTTCATCGTCAGCACATCCCACATAAGCAATTTCCCGCTCAGAGGATCTCCAATACCCGTGATCACTTTAATGGCTTCAGTAGCTTGCATCGTGCCGATCAATCCCGGCAAGACACCTATCACCCCGATCTCCGAACAATTCGGAGCATCTTTCGGATCCGGAGGCTCGGGAAATAAACATCGGTATGTAGGACCATCCTGATAATTGAAAACACTCACCTGTCCCTGAAAGGTATAAACTGCCCCATAGATAAAAGGCTTGCCGGCCATTACGCAGGCATCGTTTACCAGGTAACGGGTAGTGAAATTATCCGAACCATCCACAATCAGGTTAAATTCGTCGAAAAGCTCCAGGGCGTTATCCGCCGTAAGCCGATCATCAATCGCACGCACTTCAATACAGGGATTCAGCGCCCTTAAACGTTCAGCAGCTACTTCGACTTTCGAACGACCCACATCCGATTCCGTAAACAGTATCTGTCTCTGCAGATTGGATACATCCACGACATCAAAATCCAAGATACCGAGGGTCCCTACTCCGGCCGCAGCCAAGTATTGCAATGCGGGGCACCCGAGTCCGCCGGCACCAATCACGAGCACCCGAGCTTGCTTCAACTTCAGCTGGGCTGCCTCACCAAACTGCGGCAAACTTAAGTGGCGCTGGTAACGCTCGACTTCCTTTTGAGTTAGATCACTCATGCGTTTGTTATTAAATCTATATCTCCTTTGCATATCCGTCGAGCTCCGCACAATAGAATGTTATCCGCGGTTCTCACGGAGTTGAGATGTCGGGCTTGAAGACTGAGAGACGAGGGCGCGCACTTGTTGTGCGTAACCGAGTCGAGAAGGATGAATACTCGGCATGTCAATCCGAGGATGGGTGTAAGCTGAATTCCCAAAGACTTTAGTAACAAAATAAAACATTACACCTTAGTTATCAAATCCTTTCTTTCTTTACACCAATCCGGTGAGGACTGCGGGAAACCGTCATAGGTACGATCCCAGTCTTTCCAAACTGGTTCATAGCCGTTTGCCCGGAGCATGTCAGCAATTTCAGCAGGGCTGCGTTCATCCGATATTTCAAATTGTTCCAACGATTGTGGTTCCACGCGATAACCACCTGGATTTGTTTTGGAGCCGGCACTCATGGTGGTTATTCCCAGACGAATAGCATGATCCCGAAAACGTTCATGTTCACGAGTTGACAGAGACAGTTCCAGTTCCTGATTCAACAGGCGATAGGCACAAATAACCTGAACCAGATCCCGATCACTCATGATCGACCGTGGATGCAAGTCGCCTTCGTGCGGACGAATCCGGGGAAACGACACACTGTACCGCGTTTTCCAATACCGGTTTTCCAAATATCTTAAATGTAGAGCTACAAAGAAGGTATCGGTGCGCCAATCTTCCAATCCATACAATGCGCCCAAACCGATTTTCTTGACTCCTGCACGACCTAGGCGATCTGGCGTTTCCAGCCGGTAATCAAAATTCCGCTTCATGCCGCTCAAATGATAATCTGCATAAGCTGATCGGTGGTAGGTTTCCTGATATACCAGCACCGAACTCAAACCGAAAGGAATCAAAGCCTCGTATGCCCCCTGATCGAGTGGTTGCACTTCCATGGAGATATTGGAGAAAAATTCCCGAGCCAACCGAAACGCATTTTGCAGGTATTCAACTCCGACTCGCCGATTCGCTTCCCCGGTTACCAGCAGTATGTGATCGAAACCCATCTCTTTGATGGCACGATATTCCTCCACAATCTCCTCCTCGCTCAGAATCTTTCTGGGAATCCGATTAGTGGCACTGAAGCCACAATAGGTGCATACGTTGCTGCAGACGTTCGAAAGATACATAGGCACGTATAGCTGCTGAATCCGGCCAAACCTTTCAACTGTCAGCTGATGACTGAGCTGCGCCATCGTTTCGATAAACGGTGAGGCAGCTGGAGAAATCAGCGCCTTAAAATCTTCCAGGTTCTGACGCCCTTTTCCTTTGGCTAAAGCCGCTGCAACATCCAGCTCTGTTTTCCCGAGGATGCTCCCGGAAATATCGTCCCAACTATAATTACCAAATACTTCTATAAAACTCACGTTATTGATCACCTAAAAAAGAAGTCAGTGGTGAAGAGGCCACAGCCTCTGTCGACACAATCCCCTTCCCTGCTTCAAAGGCCAGTCGTCCAGCTTCTACCGCCAGTTTAAAAGCATTGCCCATACGGGCCGGGTCTTTGGCAGCCGCAATGGCGGTGTTAACCAGAACCGCATCTGCTCCCATTTCCAAAGCTTCGGCAGCATGAGACGGAGATCCCAGGCCGGCGTCGATCACCACGGGCACATGGCATTGTTCTATAATAATTTCCAAAAACCGTTTAGACTCCAGCCCCTGATTTGTTCCTATCGGCGCACCTAAAGGCATGACTGCGGCAGCACCCGCATCTTCGAGCTGTTTACAAAGGACGGGATCCGCATGCACATAGGGCAATACCACAAACCCGCGATTTACCAGTTCCCTGGTGGCATTAAGCGTTTCTACCGCATCGGGCATCAAGTATTTCGGGTCAGGATGGATCTCCAGCTTCAGCCAATTTGTTTCCAGGGCTTCGCGAGCAAGCTCCGCTGCAAATATCGCTTCCTTGGCGTCGCGTACGCCCGAGGTATTGGGGAGCAAATGATAACGGTCGCGATCCAGGAAATCCATTATAGCATCCTCTTGTCCCTGCACCTGCACCCGGCGCATGGCCATGGTCACCATTTCCGTGCCGCTGGCAGCCAAACTCTCAGACATGGCATGTCCCGAGGCATACTTTCCAGTTCCCAAAAACAGGCGGGAATGAAAACTGCGATCCGCAATAATAAGTGGTTCTGTCATAACGGTATTCATGGGGGGCGGTTTACTCAGTCGTCAGCCGGCCAACTCTCAGTGTAAGATTTAAAATTTTCAGTTAATCCGCGGCCATTGAACAGGCCGGAGGATACTGCGACTCCGTCTGCGTCCATGGCCGCGATGGCAGGTAGATCATTAGGGCTTACCCCTCCAATCACCACCTTGGGTAAATCTCCGAGGAAATCTACGATCTCACCCAGACCCTTTTCATCAAGAATAGGAGCCAGGTTTTTCTTGGTTTCGGTAAACCGGTACGGCCCTACCCCCACGTAATCCAGGCTATTACTCGCCAGCGCTTCCCGGGCGTCAGCCAAGGAGTTGACGGTGCCCCCAATCACAAAATCAGGTCCGGCCTGATTTCGCGCAGCTTTCCAATTCATGTCGTCTTTTCCCAAATGCACCCCACCGGCTCCAACTTTTAAGGCAAGCTCCAGGTGATCATTGATTATCAGAAGAGCCCCGTGATCATCGCATAGGGTCTTTGTTTCCGAAGCCACGGTTTCCATCTCCTGCGCCGATGCCTCTTTCATACGCAACTGAATCCATTTGGCTCCTGCATCGCAAAGCTGTTGGACCTGTTGCGTATGAGAGATCTCAATACCATCGAGAGTGATGCACTGTAATAAAAACTGACTCATGAACTAATCGGTAAACAAAGTGCCTCTTTCACCTTCAAAAACGATTCCAGAGGGTACCTGGACTGCCAGATATCCCCAAGCAGCGCCACTCCGTCGAATCCCATCTCTCCGCATCGGTAAATATGGGAAGCATCCACACCTCCGAGGGCATACACGCGGGTCTGGTAGGCTTCCTTGCAGTAACGTAGAGCGGCGGTCAGCTGTGCTTCTTCCCATTGCGGGCCATAGTCACGCTTGGATATCGATTGGAAAACAGGGCTTAAAAATACATAGTCCCACTTGCTCATATCCTCATTCAAATCATCCAGACAATGAATGGAGCGACTGAGTATTTGAGAGGAGGAGCGAGATTTCCGAAATTTTTCCGCCTGGCGAAGTTGCACTGCATCATCTTTAAAGTGCCAGCCGCCCAGATCCAACGCATCCACCAATTCATAAGCCTGGTGAGGAATCACTCTCTTGCGCCAACGAGCTGGAATTTTTTGAATATAAGTTTCCAGTTCATCATCGCCCACTCCAGGTTTCCGCACATGGAACCTGGAGAGACCCGCCTCAAATAATTTGACTACCCAATCTTGCTCATTGGGGTAATCCTCTTCAGGCGATATGGCGATCGTTTCGAGCACTCAGCCTCCCTGTGTAGCTTGGATAATGGTTACTCGATCCGTATCTTTCAATGCACAGGTTGTCCAGGATGACCGGGTTACGACCGCCTCGTTCACCGCGACAGCGATTCCGGTCTTCTCTGTTAACTGTAACGATTGAATCAAATCCTGCAAAGTCGAAGCATCCGTCAGATTCTTCGATTCGTCGTTAATGGTGATAGTCATGACTCGTTGGTATTCCTTAAGTATTGGTTACGTAAACTTCTCCGCCTTGTTTTTTAAACTCTTCCGACTTTTCAGCCATGCCTTCTGCTATTGCATCCTCGTTGCTCATACCTTTTTCTGCCGCATAACGCCTAACATCCTCGGTAATTTTCATAGAACAGAAGTTGGGTCCACACATGGAACAGAAATGCGCGGACTTGGCTCCCTCCGCAGGCAAAGTTTCATCGTGATAGGATCGAGCCTTCTCCGGATCGAGCGAAAGATTAAACTGGTCCTCCCATCGGAATTCAAATCGAGCTTTCGATAAAGCATTGTCCCGATACTGAGAGGCCGGATGGCCCTTGGCAATGTCGGCAGCATGGGCAGCTATCTTATAGGTAATCACGCCCTCACGCACATCATCTTTGTTGGGAAGACCGAGGTGTTCCTTCGGTGTGACGTAACAAAGCATCGCGGTTCCATACCAGCCGATCATAGCTGCGCCGATACCACTGGTAATGTGGTCGTAGCCCGGAGCTATATCGGTGGTTAAGGGCCCCAGCGTATAGAAGGGAGCTTCATCGCACCACTCGAGCTGTTTCTCCATGTTCTCATGTATCATGTGCATGGGTACGTGGCCCGGACCTTCGTTCATGACCTGCACTCCAAACTTCCATGCTCGGCGGGTAAGGTCGCCCTGGGTTTTCAACTCGGCAAACTGTGCCTCGTCATTAGCATCGGCAATCGATCCGGGACGCAAGCCGTCACCAATCGAGAAAGCCACATCGTAGGCCGCCATGATTTCACAAATGTCGTCCCAATGCGTGTAGAGGAAACTCTCCTTGTGGTGAGACAGGCACCATTTGGCCATGATAGATCCACCGCGACTGACGATACCTGTCATGCGTTTCGCCGTCATTGGTATGTAGTGCAGCAAAACTCCGGCATGGATGGTAAAGTAATCCACCCCCTGCTCGGCTTGTTCGATCAGCGTATCGGCAAATATTTCCCAAGTCAGTTCTTCCGCTTTGCCATTTACTTTTTCCAGGGCCTGGTAAATCGGGACTGTTCCTACCGGCACCGGGCAGTTCCGCACTATCCACTCACGGGTCTGGTGAATGTTTTTACCGGTAGAAAGATCCATGAGTGTGTCCCCACCCCATTTAACCGACCACCGCATTTTTTCTACTTCCTCGTCGATGGAAGAAGCCACAGCCGAGTTGCCGATGTTGGTATTGATTTTCACCAGAAAGTTCCGGCCTATAATCATGGGCTCCAGCTCCAGGTGATTTACGTTGGACGGAATGATCGCACGTCCGCGTTCAACCTCGGTGCGCACGAACTCCGGGGTTATCTCCTTGGGAATGGCGGCGCCCCAGGGTTGACCCGGGTGCTGAATGTTCAAGGTGTTGCGGTCCGCCGCTTCCGACATTTCCAATCCTTCGCGGTAGGACTGTAGCTTCATATCCTCGCGAATGGCGATATACTCCATCTCGGGAGTGATGATACCCTGTTTGGCGTAATAAAGCTGGGTAACACCGTGACCGGACTTGGCTCGGTAAACCTGACGGGGAGCGTTTTCAAATTCGCTGAAATGGCCGTTGCCGTTTCTTTCGGACGAGACTTTCTTGTGTTTTTCAGTCAAATAACCGTCGTCCTGTGGTTTTACCCTGCGTCCCTCGTAGCTCTCCACATCGTCCCGCTCAAGTAGCCAGCCTTCGCGCAGTTTGGGTAGGCCTTTGTTACAATCACCATGAAATTGCGGGTCTCCCCAGGAGCCCGAGGTATCGTAGACCCGGATAGGATCATTGCTTTCTAGCTCACCACTGGGAAGGCGCGTGTCCTGCAGCGCTATCTCGCGCATGGGCACCTGGATATCCGGTCGGCTTCCCTGCACATAAATGCGCTTGGAGTTAGGAAACAGGCTATGATCGGTGGAGTGGAGTTGATTATTATTTTCGGCCATCGGAGATTGCTAATTAGGATGAGTTTCCAACCTCCCTGGGGCAATCCGGCCTTTGAGCCACTCGTGTGCACGGATTCCCTACGGCGGTTTTAAACGCATCAGGTTCAAAGGATTTGGAGGCCGGTCGCGCCCCTGTCTCAGCTTCCCGCTGGAAGCTCTCCCATATGCTCTTCGTAAAGCTGATTTCCCTGCCATCACTGATCAACCAAAATCGCCAGAGGTTATTCCCAAATTACTAACAATTTTATTAAAGCCACTAAAGGCAAAGACACGGAGGCACATAGCAAAAGAGTGAATAGTAGAGAGGTGCTGAGGTTCCGAGATGCTTCAGAAGACTAAGAATGAAGGGTGTGGTTAATCCTGATCATAATCCTACTCTTACCTTTGCACCCAGTCTCCCTCCTCACAAAGGTCGCCACATTACTGCGGTCAGCTCGGCGATCTGCCCCTACCGCCTTTATTCTGCCAAGTTCCCCAAGAATTTGATAACGATCACGATCATGCTAAAGATTAGGATTTAAAACCTTCTAATATGACTCCACCGTATTCGCCATATGTCCGCCGCAAATAATCATTTTGACGTCATCGTCCTGGGAGTCGGATCCATGGGATCCGCCGCATGCTACCACCTGGCCAAACGCGGCATTAAGGTCTTGGGGCTCGAGCAATTCGACATTCCACATAACCAGGGGTCTCACCACGGAAAATCCCGTATGATACGGAAAGCCTACTATGAGCATCCTGATTATGTGCCACTCCTGGAGCGGGCCTACGAACTCTGGGACGAGCTCGAAGCCGACGCTACGGAGAAAATCATTTACCGCACGGGCGGACTCTATCTCGGCTCCTCCTACGGTTCAATAATTACAGGTTCCTTGGAATCGGCGCGTAAGCATGGGCTACCTCATCGATATCTGAACCACGCGGAGATTTGTGAGCAGTTCCCATCTTTTCAGGTTCCGGAAACTTTCGAAGGATATTTTGAATCAGAGGGAGGCTTCATCCGGCCAGAAGATGCGGTACAGGAGCACGCGCACCAGGCAGAGAAAAATGGAGCTAGAATCCTGGCCAGTACCCCTGTGCTCGACTGGGTTTCATCCCCAGACGGCGTCGAAGTCAAATCATCCGCGGGAAATTTTTCAGCCGGCCAGCTGATTATCTGCGCTGGCGCATGGACTGGACCCATTCTTCGCGATCTCGGAATTGAGCTCACCGTCACCCGGCAAGTTCAGGCTTGGTTCGAGCCCAAGGATGATCCAAAAAAGTTTACTCACGAAAATTTTCCCTGTTGGTTCATCGAAACCGACCCACCCCATGGTCATTATGGATTCCCTACCCTGCCCAGTCAGAAAGGCCTGAAAATAGCTGAGCACAAACCGGGAGAGCCGATTCTTGCCGATCAAGTTGGTCAAGCTGTTGACCCACCTAACCAATCCGAATTGGACGACCTCCAACGCGTGCTCAACACGTTTATCCCCGGTGCAGCCGGCCAGCTGCTAAAGTCCTGCACATGCCTTTACACCAACAGCCCCGACCAACATTTCATTGTAGGTAAACACCCTGAACTGGACCCGGTCAGCCTGGCTGCCGGCTTCAGCGGACACGGCTACAAATTCGCTTCCGTAATGGGCGAAATCCTGGCCGACCTGGCTACCAATGGCGCCACTCGGCACTCTATCGAATTCCTGAGTCCGAAACGGTTTGGATAATGTTGTTGAACCCTAGGCGTATCCAAAGCTCACCGACAGAATTGTTAAATAGAACCGTGACCAACTTCGGCGAACAACCGAACCCTTTTCCCGGTTCATCAGCTAATAATCCAGAATCTAGTGTAGGCCGCCTTAAATAATGAAACAGTTATTTCTACTCTCATTGAAGGCTACGGGGTCATTCCTTGCAATCGTGCATGCCAATGCGGGATTGTAGGTTTGACCCCCTGCTCGACGAAGTATAAGTTACAAACCGTTTGGCGGCCTACACTAGGTGATATGCCAAGACACTCCAGACTTGCCAGACTGCTGCAATCTGCTAAAAAGTAGAGTCGCTTGAGTCACCGATGACCAAGCATAAAGGAAAAAATGAAAGCTTTTTACGTTCAACCAGCGACTCGGTGACAGCTCCGGGCAACCTAATAGCCGAGCACTTTCTGGGAAAAGGCTGCTGGCTCTGTACACCGGCCAATTTTTTCATAAAAACTAATGGAGGATTCTCATGGCAAAGAATAGAATGACTTCCCGCAGGATGTTTCTCAAACATTCGATGATTGCGGGAACCGGCGTGACCTTAGGGACGCGTAGCGCAGCCGGAAAAACTGCCTCGCCAGTGAACCCGTCCAAAGAGAACCGCATCCTGAAGTTGCCAGCACGCTACTACCAGAATGCGCGTATCTATGGGCCAGGCATGCCACCTTCCGGAGTCGAGGGTTTGCACGAGCGGATTTTCGAGAGGCCCGTCAGCCAAGTCGGCTTGGTGCTGGTTCATCTCTGGAACGTCGGTGAAACGGACGGACCTTATCCCATGGATCCGAATGCCTGGTTCCCAGGTGAAGCTACGAACTGGGTTCCAAAATCAAAGCAAATCATCGCCAAAAAGATAAAGCCGGCTCTTGAAGCCGCCAGAGAAGCCGGCATGGAGATTTTTCATCTCGCGCAATCAGGTTATGCGAACAGATATCCTCAGTATCGCAAAATCGCAGCGGACCCGGAACTCCGTTCTCCCTATGAAAATGTCAAGGTTCCGGGGACTGCGTGGAATGGCACCGATAGCGGTGGTTGCGTCAGGCCTCGCTCAGTCGAAGAGCTCTGGTTCGATGAGTTCGGTCCAAACTTTCCGGGTGCCGTTTGGCAAACGCATCCGAAGAATTTCGATATCGCAAAATCGGTGCGACCGTTGCCGGAGGAGAACGTCTTTTTGACCGAATGGCAACTCAATGGATTGTGCCGCAGAAAAGATATCGATCTGCTCATCTACGCTGGCTTTATGGCAGATGGCTGCGTCCACAATATCCCAGGCGCTATCCGGGATATGTACAAGCTTAAGTATCGCTGCATACTTCTGCGGGAGTGCACGACCGCATACGAGTTTGAGGATACCCACGAACGTAACGAGATGACGCGTGCAGCAATACGTCTCGTGGAGACAAAGTGGGGATATACCGCAGCCACCGACGATTTTCTTAGGGCTTGCCGCGGGGCAGTCAGCGGTTGAGCAGTCACTCATAATAGGGTATTGCATTCGGCTTCAAGATTTCCACCTTCACAGGCGAAGTCTTCGCAGACTTGGTATTGATTGGAAGCACCCCTCACCCCATCGATTTCCTCAGACCAGAATTGTTTTCATAGTGCAACATCCAAAAAAAACTCAGCGCCTCTGCGTCTCGAGCGACGGCAGGAGCGGACGCGAGGAAAAAAAAGATAAATAGAACTCAAAAGATCAGATAAGCAGGTTGGATTTGCCCTCAACCTCAAAGACCTCATAAAGAAGAAGACAAATAACGACAGTGATGAAATTGATAACATAAGGATATGAAATAATGTTCAAAAGATTCTTACTAAATAATGGATTGGTATTCGCACTGGTAATCCCTTGCCTGGCCCACAATGAACACGATTTACAACCAGCTATCCAGGCCAGCGAGATTGAATTGACCAATGCGGCGGATGGGGCGTCCAAGGGGCCGACCATTGATCTGGGCACTCCAGCCATTCACAGGATCGAATACCCCTGTTATGTGAATATTGCGCTGGTAGACGCAGAGAGCGGCGACCCGGTAGCCGGAGTTATACGTTTCTTTACTGAGCATGGTCAACGCGTCGTGCCGCAGAGTCTACTCCCACGTTCCACGGGCATCCGCCAAGAACATTATGGCATAGCTGCCTATCGACGCTTGGACAGTTGGTCTGTACTGATAGAACGGCGTAAGGTTCTTCTTCCAAGAATGAAGCTTATTGTTGAAGCCTTCCAAGGTCATGAAACCAGGATGACGCGCATGCTGATCGACCTGTCCAATAAGGACAAAGCGGATATAAAGGTGCCAGTTAAGAAATTCCTTCCTCATGAATTCGATAAATTTTTCAGTGGCAATGTTCACTTGCATTACAAAAACGTTAGCAGGTCTACGGCTGATCAATATACATTAGAGGTCCCCAAAGCTGACGGGCTCGATGTAGTATTTTTCTCGTACCTGGAAAGAAAAGGATCTGACAAAGAATATCCTTCCAATCGGTTCACCCCGGAAGATCTGGAATATTTTACCGATAAAAGTGGTGTGCTTTTCGGATGGGGAGAGGAATACCGACACGATTTCCCCGATCTTCAGTACTATGGTCACGGATACGGCCATGTCATGCTTCTCAATCTAAAAGAATTGATTTTACCGGCGAGTTTTGGCGCGGGAATTACCGGTGGGGGCTACGATGACGGAACTCTTTTCGAGGCGATTGTCCAGGCGCGAAAGGAAGGGGCAACAACACTGTGGTGTCACAATCGGCAGGGACTTGAAGATATCCCCAACTGGGTCGCCGGAAATCTGGATGCTCAAATCATTTTCGAAGGGTTGAGTGACAATTCATATCACGATACTTTTTACCGCTATCTCAACATCGGATTGCATGTGCCTTTTTCAACCGGTACCGATTGGTTCCTCCGCGACCTGGCCTTGACCTATGTCAAAGCGCCACTTCCATTGACTCTTGATGGCTGGTTGGAGGCTCTCAGGGATGGCAAATCTTTTATCACAAATGGCCCCATGTTGAACCTGACTGTAAATGATAAAGGTTTAGGTGAAACAGTTTCGGCAAAGAAAAAAGACACTTTGAGAATTAATGGTCGAGGATATGCACGAAAAGATTTCCAGCAAATGGAACTGGTAAGAAACGGAAAAGTTATTAAGACAATTCCTACTCAATTTAAAGACGGCCACTACATCGCAACCTTGGACATAGACATCCAGGTAGACGGGCCTGCCTGGTTCGCATTGCGCATACCCCCGTTCACCACCACTCATTACGACAGGCCCGAACCCGGCTTTCCAGGTTTCAATGAATTCGGCATGCCTCTTTTCGCACACACAAGTGCGGTTTATATACGTGTAAATAATCGAGACGTGTTTTTAGAGCAGGCAGCCGAGAGCCTGATAGCGGAAGTTGCCTGGGACAAGCAGACACTCCTGGAGCACTCAGTATTTTCGAACGATCTTGAACGCCAAAAAGTTCTGAAAGTTTATACTCAGGCCATTGAAAGTCTCAAAGAAGCTATCGAGAAGGGTAAGCTTTAACGTAAACTCAAACGTTTCAAAACGCTTAACAACATGGTTAGTTTTTCTCAATACTTTCGCAACTCTCTCAGCCAATAGTACAGCAAATCTCTACCGCACCGTATGAACATCTATACTATCACCATTTTGATCAGCATTATAGCTTATGTGGCCGTCGGCAATTACGTCGGCCGCAAGGTGAAGGGGCTGGAGGATTACTTTGTGGTCGGTAGACAGGCGCCCAGCATGCTTATTGTTGGTACCTTGGTCGCTAGTTTTCTCAGCACGAATACCTTTATGGGCGATGCCGGATTCAACTATGACTTTAACGCAGGCAGGATACTTTTGCCGACCTTATTTCTGATTGGTTATATCTATGGTGCTATCTACTTTGGGCGTTTTCTACGTCGCAGCCGCGCAATAACGGTGGCGGAATATTTTGCACAGCGGTTTGACAGTAGGCGTGTGCAGTTGATGGCTGGTATAACCATCATTGTAGGCATTGGTTTTTACCTCATTGCGGTGACCCAAGGTGTGGCGTTGATCCTGTCGATTCTGACACCACTGTCATACACCCAGGCCATTTTCGTCGCGTGGATAAGTTATACCTCCTTTACCCTCTACTCCGGATCACGGGGCGTGGTGATAACGGATACCATGATGTTCCTCCTGTTCACCGTGGTTAGTTTTCTGGCTATGATTTCCATATTCGAAACGCATGGCGGTTGGCTGGCAGCCATGGAGGGACTGGTTCATTTAGAGCAAAAACCGAACCTTATGGCCTGGCATGGAATGTCGGGACCCGGACAGAGATGGGAAACTCCCGCCGATTATCTGATTTGGACTATCATTATTAGCGTGGGATGGAGCTTCGTAACGGCGATCAGTCCGTGGCAGTCAAGCCGTTACCTTATGGCCAAGAATGAGCAAGTGGTATTACGTTCTGCTGCTGTGGCAGCCATCAGCATTGCGGTGATTCAAACTGTGGTTTTTGCCGCCGCAGCCACCGTGAACCTGAGCAATACCGCTATCGAACCGAAAGAGCAGGTTCTGGTCTGGGCCGCCCTCAACATCCTATCACCTTTGGTAGGCGCACTGGTCCTTGCCGGACTTGTTGCCGCTGGTCTGTCTTCAGCATCCACCTTCCTGTCGCTGGTTGGATTCAATCTGAGTAACGACATCTTTCAATTGAAATCGACGGAGGATAAGGCCAAATTAAAGTTCAGCCGGCAGATGATGCTCCTGGTAAGCGTGATCGCTTTGGTGGTCTGCCTATCCATCGAGCAGAATATTTTCTGGATAACTTATTTTGCTGGCACCTTGTTTGCCTCTGCCTGGGGTCCGGTTGCACTCATGAGCGTTTGGAGCGATCGCATCACGGCAAGCGCCACCTTTTGGGGGATCTTATCGGGATTTCTGGGCAATACGGTTCCAAAACTTCTCTCCACAATGGGGCTGATCGAGCTACCGGTGTATCTGGATCCGATCCTCGTAGGCGGGGTGATCAGCCTGGTCGTGGTATTAGTCGTATCGAGTAATACAAACGTAACCGAAAATGAGCGCAGGTACCGATTATCGTTATTGGAGGTTCCTGCGGAGGAGTTGAACGCGGCGGAGGCAAAGAAAACCTTGTGGTATGCCTATGCACTAGCTGCGTTTGGTTTAGCGATGACCGTGATCATGCTCATTTTTTATGTGGCTCCCTATCAGAAAGCTCTGCACGTGGAAGGCACAGGATTTAGCTTCGACTGGCTAAGCGGAGAAGCGTGGGCAGCCTACTTTTGGGCTATCACGTTTGTCCCTCTTGCCCTCTTGATGCACCGCTGCCTTCGTCGGGATTATATCTCCAAAACATCGTAGAAGCATCACCGCCATGGAACACCAGGAATTTATATTCATTCTCACACAGGTTGGTGCCCGTTTTCTGGTTTCTCTACTGACTCTACTTTTAATCGCTATGTTCTTGAGCGGAGCGTTCGGCAATCAGGACTGGGACACCGAATGATGAGCCATCTTCATATTCTAAATAAATACAATTAATATCACCCAAGAAATAATGAAACTATTAGCATTTCACCTATTGTCAGTACTGGTGCTTTTTGGATTCTTGACAGTATCCGCTGAGTCGTTACGGGAATCAATCAACACGGATTACGAGGAAAATCTTGCCGAACTGTTTGTGCATTTCCATGAAAACCCGGAACTGTCATTCCGGGAGTTTGAAACAGCCAAGCGGATGGCGAAAGAACTGAGAGGTTTGGGCTACGAAGTCACGGAAGGAGTTGGTCAGACAGGCGTGGTAGCCGTGTTGAAAAATGGCGAGGGTCCCACCGTTTTGCTCCGAGCGGATATGGACGGCTTGCCTGTAACCGAAAAATCTGGCTTGTCGTATGCCTCAAAGGCCAGGCAGGTTGATATTCATGGAGTTGAACAATCCGTCATGCACGCTTGCGGACACGATGTCCATATAACTTCGCTGGTGGGAACTGCCCGGCAACTCGTGGCAAGACGTGATCAGTGGTCCGGTACATTGGTGCTGATATGCCAACCCGCGGAAGAAATCGGATCCGGAGCCCGGGCCATGTTAAAAGACGGATTGTATGAGCGTTTTCCCAAGCCAGACTACGCGGTCGGATTCCATGTAGCATCGAAAATTCCGAGCGGCAAAATCGTTGTGCAATACCAGACGGTCAGTTCAAGCGTGGACAGTGTAGACATCCTTGTTCATGGCGTAGGAACCCATGGCGCTGCTCCGCATAGTGGAATAGATCCCGTTTTGGTGGCGTCCCAAATTGTGGTTTCATTACAGTCCATTGTCAGTCGGACGATTTCTCCGATGAAGCCGGGTGTAGTCACTGTCGGATCCATTCACGGTGGCACGAAGCACAATATCATCGGCAACCGCGTCGAGATGCAATTGACGGTCCGGGCTGACGATGCGGAGACTCGCGAAACACTTCTTGATAGTATCGATCGGGTGGCCGATGGCGTGGCCCGATCGCTGGGTGTGCCTGAGCATCTGCTTCCCGAAGTGATTCGTTCTCCAACCGATATGACTCCACCGAATGTCAACGACGAACCCACGGCTCGAATTCTCAAGAGTGCATTCGTCGACCATTTTAAAAAAGGAACCATTATCGACCTGAAACGTGAGATGATGGGCGGAGAAGATTTCGCTTATTATGGTCAACCTGAACGGAAAGTTAAGAGCGTATTTTTCAATGTTGGAGGCTCTGTTGCCGAAGACACGATTGAGTCCCCTCCTCACCACTCTCCCATCTTCAAAGTCCAACCTGAACCGGCTATCAAAACCGGCGTAGAAGCCATGGTAGTTGCGGCCATGACCCTAATGAACGGCGAATAGGAGAATCATCTAAAATGAAAAACACAATATCCCGGTTATGCAGTCTGTCAGTTGTCCTCATGGCATTGTCATTTTTGAGCCCTCAAGCCAACGGACAAGCTATCGCCGTGCGCAATGATGTGCCCAGAGTTGGGCAGAAGGAGGTCTTGATGTTGCGCCACGCCTTTATTGAAAAAGGTGAATACCAAAAATGGAAGCAGGCCAGTCGCGATGGGGTATGGCCCTGGTATGAAAAATTGGGTTCGCGCGTTGTGGGTGACTGGCAAGTAATTTACCCGCAGGAAGGTAGCCAACATCCCGAACTGGATGAGGCCTTAAGGTTGGCCCGTTATGCCAGCTACGAACATTGGCAGGCTACCCGTGGTTCGGCAGCGCGGGCCGGTGACACCGGTGGATCTGTTAAACTGGCAGGCAATGGACCTGATTCTCGAAAATCAAGGGAGTCGATCGCTTTGCGCGGAACGGTTTCTAAAGGATCGAAGGGAGGAATTTTTCTGCAGGGCTACATGGCAGAAACACGACCGATCTACATGCCAGGCACCGGAGAGTCCTTTGAATTTAGCACGGATGCTGTTGATGATGTAATCGCCGTTCGCCATGACGTAGCCCGGCCCGGGGAACAGATTCTCGAATTGAGGTATTGGAAAATTCGCAAAGGCAGCTTTGAGGAATTTCACGTGTTGACCCGCGATGGCACCTGGCCCTACCTGGAAAAAATCGGAGTCCGACCGGTGGGACAATGGCGAGTTGCCTACCTGCCGACCGGCACCCCGGTAGAGAGTCCTGATTTCGATGAGGTGTATATGCTGGCCCGCTATGCCAGCTACGAACATTGGCAGGCAACCCAGGATCCGGTCAGGCTCGGGGGCAACGGTCCAGACTTCCAAATGTTGCAGAACACCAGGCAAAAGCTGGATGCCCTGAGCCAGGAAACGTCCGCGCAGTTTTTACGCGGACCCATGTACGCCAGCCCTCCTAAATACCTGCCCGCGCTGGATGAAAAATATAGAAAAGTTGACTAGGACCTATCGTGTATTTGTACAAAGCCGATGTAAAAGGAAGTGGAGAAGCGACATACAACTTCCGTGTTAAAGAAGACGGATTTTATCCAGTCGATCATTTGAATGGAAGAAGAACCGCAAGCAATGCTCTTCAATTTTTAATAGGAAGCGGTAAGTTTTTCTATTTCGATCGAAATCCATGAACCCTAAACATATCAAGGCGGTTGGCTAACTCCGAGCGGCACACCTGTGCTATGACGTTGGGTCATACAAAATATAATGTATTAGATGCAGTTCTTAAGAAAACGACTAGCTCGCTTCCCATTCCTGGAAAGCCAAATTAAGTCTCTTTATTGGAGTCTACAAGGAATACCTCAAGTGTCTTGTTCTGCGATAACCAAGGAACTTATATGTGAGTGTGTTGGTAAACAAAATCCCACGATTCTAGAGATTGGCTGCAATGACGGGGGTCACACCCTTTGGTTTCTTAAGATGTTTGAAAATCCAAAAATTTATTGTTTTGAACCTGATCCGAGGCCAATAGCTCGATTCAAAACGAAATTTGGTCAGCGTCCTAACGTGAAACTCTTTGAGATGGCTTTATGTGACCGTAACGGTGAAATCACGTTTTATCAAAGCGATGGTCATAAGGCCGAAGCAATGCTTGAAAGCTGGGATTTATCAGGCTCAATTAGACAACCGAAGGAACATCTCACTGCTAATCCGTGGGTCACATTTGAGCAGAGTATAACCGTTGAGTCAGCAACTCTAGATACATGGTGTAACGAACATGGGATAGAGGATATCGATTTCATTTGGATGGATGTTCAAGGTGCCGAGATTGATGTCTTTAGAGGTGGCAAGAATGCTTTCTGTAAGACACGCTTTGTATATACCGAATACAGCAACAAAGAATTATATAAGGGTCAGCATACATTGAAGCAATTACTACGGCAATTAAGACATTTCGAAGTTTTGATTAGATATTCTAACGACATGCTCCTTAGGAACAAGAAATTCGCATTTGCACCCAACAAGGCGCTGCAGGGGATGCTCTCAAACTCGCACCGCTAAGTTAAGTTTTTAGGCAAAGTGAAAAATACACAGTAGGGCCGGGATCGCGTTGCGTAGATCTTGTGCTGGGATAGGTACGCTTTTACTCGTGGGAATTATTCTGCTTGTCCTGGCTGCGAACTTCGTATCTGAAGAAATATCGCTTGCTCGATTCATCGCTAAGACATTAGGCTAACAGTGAATCAATAATGAAAGATCACCATAGAAGAAACTCTCTTAAGGGAATCGCGATCAGAGAAGGCAATGTCGATCTGAAAGGGTGTGAGGCTCAAAGTCGCTCAAATCCTTCCCCACGCCATTTCTCACCTGTCCGGGTGTCTAAAGATCGAATCATACGGAGGTTAGCGGGTGTGCGGCCTTACCGCCCAGAGGGCTTCGTCGTAAAACGGGAACAGTTCGAGGAAAAAGTGGTAGTGCACAACTATGGACACGGAGGTGGAGGACTATCTCTTTCGTGGGGAACCGCTCACCTTGCGATGGAAGAGGCTCTCGCGGCAGGAGGTAGTAGCTGTGCAGTTCTCGGCTGCGGTGCTGTCGGTCTGGCTACTGCAATTCTCATGCAAAAGAAGGGATGGAAGGTAACGATATATGCTAAGGACCTACCACCAGAAACGACCTCGAACGTCGCCGGAGGTCAGTGGACACCGACTTCCGTTTACTCGCCCGATGAGGTAACACCAGCCTTTCGGATACAGTTTTGTCGGGCGTCCAGGCTTGCTTACGGATACTTTCAAGCTCTCGTTGGCGACTACTACGGTGTTCGCTGGACGGAGAACTTTTGGTTCGAAGACAAACCATTTGAGCTTCCGGACTTCTTCGCTGAACTCTCCGATCTGTACCAGGACCTCCGTGAAGTGTCACCTGAAGAACATCCGTTTCCGCGGCGCTATGGTTACCGTTTCACAACTCCGCAAATCGAAACTCCACACTATTTGAATGCGATATTACGTGACTACCGGTGTGCTGGCGGGAACATAGTAGTGAAAACGTTTCACGAGCCAGCGGACCTAAGAGTTCTGCCGGAGGCGGTAGTTATAAATTGCACCGGACTCGGTTCCAAGACCCTTTTTGACGACTCGACGCTTCGTCCAGTCAAGGGACAACTTACCTTCCTTCAGCCACAGCCGGAGATAGACTACATTCTGACTGCCGATCAGGCACAGCTTTACATGATGCCCCGGCGGGACGGTATTCTCCTTGGTGGATCTTTCGAGGATGATGTTTCAGATCTTCAACCTACCGCTGAGTTTGAAGAGCGGGTAATCGCAGGTCATAGGGAGTTGTTCAACGCTTTGGAATGAGGGTAATCAAACTTGAATTTCGACATGCTCAGCCGAGAAAGATGAAAGGAGATGGGGTATTAGCTTTGCCTCTATTAAAAATCATTGGATGATAGTACGCGCTATGATGTATCTGAGCCGAACCATTCTCACTACAATTGTTTTGCTTTTTCTTTCATCGATTGGCCATGCGGCCATGCCGTCCGTCGAAGTGGAAAAGGGCATCGAATCGCACGATCGTGCACTGCATATCCTCGACGGTTTTATGCGCGACCCATACATAATCCTGGCGCCAGATGGATATTACTACCTGACAGGTACGACTGGCGGTATTCCCGAGGGGTATGATATTCTGAATGTCGGACTGAAGCCGAAATTGATCGATCCATGGAAAATGCGCGTCTGGCGCAGTAAGGATCTGGTTCGTTGGGACAGCTACGGCTCACCTTACACGCAGCTAGATAACTATTGGTCAACCGTGGAGGAAATGCCTGAAGACAGTGAAAAGCGGGGAAAGCAGTCAGGGCAGTCTTCCGCGAAAACACCAAAAAAGATGTGGCAGACCATCCCACAGGACCAGTGGCGGCTTTGGGCTCCGGAGTTACACCTGATCAATGGGAAATGGGTAATTATCCACACAACACCGAGCCCGTTAAAGGGGATGGCCAACCTGGCGGTAACTGCAGGAGACCAGCTGGAAGGACCCTACACTTATCCGATGGGCATGGATATGTTCAGCAAGCACGACCCGTCTATATTTCAGGATGATGACGGAACCGTCTGGATGGTCTGGAAAGTCGGCACCATTGCTCTACTGAATTCAGGTCTGAATGGTTTTGCGGGCGAGTCGATTGATATCGGACCTTCCAATCGGATTATGGGTCACGAAGGAGCGCTCATCAAAAAAATCGGTTCCAAGTATGTCCTTTTTGGTACGGCATGGTCGACCGATAAAGGGCGGGTTGGAAATTATAACCTTTATTACTGTACGGCTGATACATTGACGGGACCCTATGGCGAACGAAAATTCGCCGGTCGCTTCCTGGGCCATGGTTTTCCGTTTCAAGACAAGCTGGGCCGGTGGTGGTGCACGGCGTTCTATAACGGCAATATTCCGCCGATCTCTCGCGAAGACCTCAAAAAACGTCCACTGCCGGACACCGCTTATACGATTAATAAGATGGGGACTACCATCGTTCCGCTTGAAGTGAAAATTTTGGACGACGGTGATGTATCCATTCGGGCCAAAGATCCGGCCTATGCAACGCCAGGTCCGGATGAGGTGCAGCAGTTCTGAAGCCGGTGTAAATGCTCAACAACGTAAAAAGGTTTTACCAAGAGATTTTGGACTATGGAAAAAGAGATATACTCTCTGAGATATGTCATCCCGATTTTACTTTTCGAGGTTCACTTGGCATTGAAAAAACCGGACATGATGAATTTTGGGACTACGTATTACTGGTCAAATCTGGATTGTCCGGATACTTTTGTGATATAGAAGAAGCTGTGTCAGAAAGAAACAAGGTGTTTGCAAAAATGCGTTTTGGTGGCATCCGCACAGGACGCTTTATGGATTTCGATCCGACCGGCTTGAAAGTATCTTGGAGAGGAAGTGCTTTATTTACCTTCAGAGAAGATGGAATATCTGATCTTTGGGTTCTCGGGGATGTGCACTCCTTACTCAATACTCTAGCGCAAAACCAAGCCGAATATGCCAGAAATGGCGACAGTTAAGTTGAGCCGTCTGCCTTCTTAGCCAAGGCTGCGCTGGACACACGCGCAATGATTGGTAATCAGTTTGCTATGACCAAATCTGAGGTTATTGCGCTATTGAAAGCGAATCAGGATGATCGCGGTATTAAAAATTGGAACAAACTCGGTGCGGAGACAGGAGGCCTGAAGAGTTTCGGCATCGGCCTCACTCAACTTCGAAAGCTGGGCAAAAAAGTCGGCCGTGATCATAAATTGGCGCTGCAGCTATGGAGGACCGACAACCATGAGGCCAAGATCCTCGGTTTGTTGATTGATGAGCCAAAAAAGCTCACACGAAAACAAGTGGAAGAGCAGGTGGAGGAAGTTGGCATCGGTTCGCTGGCCCATGTGTTCAGCTCCTGCGACGCGACCTTACCCAAGGCAGCATTCGCCTTCGATCTCGCCCGGGATTGGATCAAAAACAAACACGACCTGCGGCGCCGGTGCGGCTACGGTTTGATCTACGAGTTGTCGAAAGACAAGCGGAACAAAGAGCTTACAGACGAATTCTTTCTCGATCTCCTAGAGCACATCCGCGAAGAAATTGAGACCGAGGAGAATTGGGTGCGCTTATCGATGGGCGGCGCGCTAATTGGCATAGGTAAACGCAATAAAAAACTGAACCGGGCTACGATCAAGATTGCCAAAGCGATCGGCCCAATAGATTTCAACGAGGGCGGCAAGCATTTTGAACCCATGGACATCCTAAAGCATCTCAACAGCGACTACTTAAAGAAAAAACTCGGGCTGAGTTTTGCTTAACCGCGGCTATAAACTATTGAATAAAAAATCGATCGATGGACAAACGAACCGACAAGAAATTCTTCGATGAAGACGGCTTCTATCAGTTTGTAGTATCGTCCAATGTCCTTTTACACAAGGAAGCTGTAGAATTTGGTCGGACTGCTGTAGATTCCTTGATCCGGAGGATTGAGCCAAAGCAAGACCTGGAAATTCTCGATCTCGCCTGTGGCGGATCACCTGTAATCATCAATGAGATTATGTCTGGGTTCCCGGATGTGAGCTTTCGCTACACCGGTATTGACATCAATCCCGGGCAGGTCAAAAGCGCGAGTTCAGTTTTCCAGTTTTCTGACAACGTACTGCAGAAATGCATCATAGAAGGAAACGCCTGGGACTTCCCTGAGTCCGTTTCGCGTTCGAAGTATCACCTCATATTCACCGGATTAAATCTACATCACGGAACTCCAAGCGAGCTCTTCGTCCTGTTCAAACAAGCGCTTCAGGTTCTTCGCCCAGATGGGATATTTCTTAATCATGATCTCTACCGGCCAGCCGATAGAATTTACGTTCATCGTCCTGACCAGAACCCAAACGATGAAACCGAATCCTACCTCATGATTCCTCAGTCGGTCGTGGAGTCTTCCGGCCCTCCGAATTTTGAATTTGGAGGAGTTTCACTTGATCGAATCGGAGAAGACGATTGGCGCCTGGATTTACTCGAAAAGCTTCGACGAATACTTTCGAACAGAGGAGGTGACGAAGTTGGAATAAACGAAGCCTGTGCTCATATGTACGCAAAAGACTTCGCCCTCTCTACCAG
>JAPUIL010000118.1 GCA_027297085.1 Verrucomicrobiota bacterium
CTCCTAGGATTCGTCCTGATCCTCCCCCTCGGAAGGCAGGTTTTTCAAAGTGAGCTTAGTGAGCTCTTCCAATTCCGCCTTGTTAGGGTAGTCCGGATCGGAGGCAAGCTGCTCGCCAATTTCAAGACGCTCCTGGCGGACCTCAGGCAGAGCCTCCAACCCCGTTTCAATCGCTGACAATAAATCTGATCCGACGAAGCTGGTTTCATCTACAGCTTCGATTTTTGCCGGAGAGCGACCGATCTTCGATTTGCTTTGGCTCTTCTGAACCGGTCGTATGGATCTGTGGGGATTAATTTCCATAAACGGACGAAAATTGAACTAATTAGCCTATGGTGGCGATTTAAAAAACAGCAGCCCCTGACTCAAAAGGCCGAAGCCGCGGAATACCCGGGAATGGTTTGAAAAATGGTGAGAGCCGAATAGGCAGTAAAACGATTGGGACTGCGAAGAGCAGAATAACTATCTTCGAACGGATATTTATTGTGCACTTGGCCCAACGAGTAATGGCGTGAGCCAGTGTAAACCTTTTTGTTACCGGCGTTGAGAACTTCATCAACTGCCCAAAGCGGTGAATTGGTATTCAGGTCAAACAAGCGGGAGCGAATCCCCACTTCAAAAGGACGATACGGCCGGTAGGACGTCAGGTCCGTTTGTAAAACCCCATCCGCTTTGAGCTGGGATTGCAAGTAAGTCATTAAGTCCTCCGGGAATGGCGCCAATGTAGACAATCGGCTAGTCCCGATCAGACTGAACAGGATGTCGGGAGAGACCTCAACAATTTCAAAACGTCCGATCCGGCGCAATTCCGCCAGAATAATGGAGTTTATTTCCTTCGGATCCGCCTCGCTGTCTTTCTCAAGGTGAACTGGAAGAATGGCGACTCGACGGAAATCTTTGGGAAGCTCGGGCACCGAATACAAATTGCTAGGCTGATACCTGGATCCCAAAGGTATGTCACTTAGCTCGCGGTCGATTCGTGGACTGGTGCAGCCAACATTTGACAGGATCAGTCCTAAAGACGCGCCAGCAGGTACTAAGCGGCAAATCAAAGTCATTAGGTGAAAGTTTATGTTCATTCGCACAAAAGGTTCAGTTTTTTGCTTCTAAAAAGTCGATTATTCTTCGAAAGCATTGCGAAGGTTCACTTGAACTGGTGTAGCACTCATCAAAGGTTTTTCCAATAAAATCGCTGAAGTGGTCAGGATTCAGTCCTTTCAAGACAAGCAGGCTGAGCAGGTTTTTCTGATCGAAACTCAAGCGGGAGCATAGTTGCCTGGATAAGCGCGCCGATTGCGACATCACCGAAATCAAAACACGCGGCTCATCACGCCCGTTCTCAAGCCAGGATTCAACAGCTTCCTCCTCTTCAAGAAAATCAGTGGTGAAGTTATTGTGCTCAAGCATATCCACAATGGGTTGCAGATAGGAACTACTCTTGCCGAAGATGGCGACATGCCCGGACTTCAACTCCTCCGAATTGGTGTTCGAGGTGGTGGTTGCATCGTCATAATCTACTTCGCTGAATTCCTCCACAGGAATTAAAAGAATCATCTCGGTGCCCTTGCCCAGTTGGCTGCGAACTCCAAAATCAAATTTATTCTCGCGGGCGAATTGGGTCAAACTGTAGAGCCCCAACCCCGAATAATGCGTAGATTCTTTGGTTGAAAAATAAGGGTCAAAAATCCGGTGAATAATGGCTGGATCAATTCCACATCCGTCATCCTTGAAAATTACTTCAACGCCCTGACCACGGGTTGGGCAGTGGGTGGAAAACAAAAAGCTGCGGTCGTAGCTGTCGAGATTCACTACCTTGGCAATCAGGTCGACTCGTCCTTTGTAACCAATGGCGTCTCGAGCATTCAAAGTGAAATTTATCAGTATGCGGCGCAGAGCAACGGCATCGAGACGGACGGGTACCTCTTCCGAAGGGAGGGCCATCTCCAGCTTGGCATCCTTAGGCAAGATGATACGGATCAGCTCCTGCTGATCTTCAATTATCTTTGCCAAATTGTGTAATTCAATCTGCCCCCAATCCTCACGATTCAATGCAATGATGCGTTGGATTAGTCCCACTGCCTCGCGGGATTTATCACGAATTATTTTTAAGGAATCATAGTGCTCATTGTCGGGCGATACCGTTTCATAAACCAGGTCCGAAAGTCCGCAAAGCCCACCCAGAACATTATTAAAATCGTGGGATAGACTCCCGGAAATTTCCGCCAGACTTTCTTTCCAGGAAGCTTGCTGCAGGCGGCGCTCAGCGATCGACTCTCGCGTCAGATCCAACCAAAGGCCTTCATAACCCGCCAACTTGCCATCCAAACCGCGAACAGGCATGCGCAATTCCATAAGGTAAAGGATGCGGTCGTCATCCGGAAGGAGTAATCTGAAACGGGACGCAACCGGAACACAGCCCTTTCGACACAATTCCAGGTTTTTGTCCATCTCTTCCACATCACTCGGGTGCACCCAATCGCGCCAATGCATTCCTTTGCGGAGATAACCGATGACTATGTTGCCCAACAGCGTTTCAAGAGGGTCATTGAGCAAGCTGAAATCCAGGTCTTTGTCTTGAGTAAAATGCGCACCCGGCAGATGCCTTACAAAATAGCGGAAACGCATTTCCTGCTGTTGGGTACGAAGGAGTAGGTGTTGAAGTGTCTTTTGCAAAGAACCGGCATCAAGAGAAAGCTGTTCTTCCGAAAGCGAAGGGGAAACTTCAGGCGCCATCATGGGAACAAGACTTAGAAAATGGGTCTGCTCGTGAGCGAGAAACTGGAGGTTCCAACCCAAGCCATGATTCTCTACTGAATCCCAAGGCAGAAAAATATTATCTGAATTGGATCTATTCTCCAGGGACTCGGGGATCAACTCCGCCCAGGCACCATTCAGGCCAATGATAATGCCCCGCAGACAGCTCCCCCGAAGCTTAGTTGCACAAAATGAAAACTGCTCACCGGCCTCTCGATTATAACCAAGAATAGTCCAATCGGAATCGAGAGTGAATTGAAGCACTTGCGTCGAGTAACGCAGAAAATCTTCCAGTCCAATGGCCGGTTTTTCCTCTTGGGACTTTTCGGAGGCACACTCGACGGGTGCGCTCGAAGAATCGCTATTCCCCATTGTGCTGGGTTGGGCGTGTTGCATAATCAGGCAGTAGAGAGGCGGAGCTGGAGAAGATGGGTTTCGATAAAATTAGGAATGCGAAGTGGCAGCGGCCTGGTAGGCTTTTCCAACTCTGGAAGCCACAGGAACCAGATTGGGAACTCGTGGGCGCACCGAATTTCCAAGAAAGAGTTTTTCCACTTCGCGATCAAGTTGGAGAATTTTCATCAAGCGCTGCTGAACATAAGTCAAACGATCCCGGACAAAGGATATATCCTCGGTCGAGGATTCACGATAAGTCCTAACCTGAGCAACGATGTCAGTAAGTCGATCGATTAGTTCGCGCTTACGCTCAAAGAGCTCATCGGTGGGCTGGCCTTCTTTCAGGCAAGCACGCTCTTCTTTCAGCAGCATGAGAATTTCGTCAGCGAGTTTTTCGTAGTGTTCAAGGATATCGGTGATGTTCATGACTTATTCTTAGTCGGATTCGAGGTCTGAAGTTTTCTTAGCCAACATGGGAAACCGATCTAGTTCAAGTCCCGACCTCCAGTTAAGCATATTCAAGCGCCATTGGGCACGCTCATATAATTGATCTAATGCAGCATCAGAGGACTTGCCTTCGGTCTCGGACAATTTTTCCACCCCCTGGGCAACAAACTGCAGGGACTCCACGGCACGATCAAACATACCGAGTTTTTCGAAACAAATGCCCATTTGGTAGATGATCGGCAATTGCCATTCAGCCCTGTCATCCAATACGGCAATCCCCTGGTAAAGTCGTAAAGCGGCAAGGAAATCCTGGTTTTTATAGTAGCGGTTGGCAAATTGGTTGCCAGCTTGTTGACGCCAGTAACGCCATTCATCGCTCGCATTTTCATCAGGCAGACCACTTAACTCTAATAACTCCATCAAAGTGGCCACTGCGTCTTCGTGCTGTTGCATTTGAGTAAGGGTTTCCGCCTTGGTATAAAGCATCTCCGGAACCAGTGGACTCGATGGGTAGGTGTGCAGTAACTTCTGAACCAAATTTAAGCCCTTCTCGCGCTCCCCCATTCTCAGGGTCGCATGCGCTTGATAAAAAAGCAGCGATTCACGGTCTTTTGGGTTGAGCTCAAAGAGCTCGATCCGGTCGAGTAACACAAGAGCTTGATCCCATTGCTCACCGTAGTAGTGACTCCGGGCAATTTCGAATTGAGAGCGACGAGCGAGAGAAAGGTATTTCGGCAAATTGATTTCACCGGTGACTACGATCGAATTGAGCACACGGTAGAAGGTAGTAATTGCCTCGGGGTAAAGCCGCATTTCGCGATAAAGCAATCCAACTTGAAAGATA
The DNA here is from genome assembly GCA_027297085.1 of Verrucomicrobiota bacterium. GTDB lineage: Bacteria > Verrucomicrobiota > Verrucomicrobiia > Opitutales > UBA2995 > UBA2995. The sequence continues at coordinate 4,442 of JAPUIL010000118.1, forward strand.
ATTTCCACCCGGCGTTCATCTTCCGGGAACTCTTGAAGAAACTGATCGAGTAAACTGACGGACTGCGCGAGTGAGCCACGCTTGTAATAGGTTTCAGCCAGGCCAAACAGCGCCTTCTTATGTTCCAAGACGGGAACATCCGCGATGTTTAATACTTTCAGGTAAATTTTGATCGCGG
>JAPUIL010000119.1 GCA_027297085.1 Verrucomicrobiota bacterium
GTCAATTGCCAAAAGTCCTTCGCAAAGATGTAAAAACCGTTTCGATACACAAAGGTGTGAATCCATTCGGCGGAGGTAATAACAACCTATTGATTCACAGCGGACAGGGCGACGATTATATCACTTCAGGCATTCTGGAAGAAACATTGGTCCATGAAGCGTCCCATACTTCTCTGGATGCAGAACATGCCAACGCGTCCGATTGGCTGGCAGCGCAAGCAGCCGACGATGAATTTATAACGACCTATGCTCGCGACAATGCTAATCGAGAAGACATAGCCGAATCCTTTTTAGTCTACATGGCCATTAGACACCGGGCTGACCGAATATCCGAATCGCTTCTAGAAACTATAGAAACAACCATCCCCAACCGCATCGCTTATTTCGATAATCAAGACTTCGATCTGTTTCCTATTGTGATACCCGAAAAAGCACCGGAAATAATTGCTTTCACCTACGATACATCAACACACGAATTAGACCTGAACTGGGTTTCGCAATTGAGTAGCACCTATTCGGTAGATTCTTCAGTAAACCTGGACGACTGGAAGATCCTTTCGGCTGGGTTACCATCTCAGGGAATTACTACGCAGGTTAAAATTACAGTCGAAGATCCCCCAAACCACATTTTCTTCAGAATAAGAGAAGAATAGCTACTTCGACAGTTTCCCCATCTAGTGTAGGCCGCCTTAAATAATGAAACAGTGATTTCTACTCTCAGTGAAGGCTACGGGGTCATTCCTTGCAATCGCCGTGCCTAGCCATAGCCTTTCAAGGCGACGGCTGGTGCATGCCACCTGTCCTGAGCTTGCCTGTCCTGAGCATCGTCGAAGGGCCGAAGGAATGCGGGATTGTAGGTTTGACCCCCTGCTCGACGAAGTATAAGTTACAAACCGTTTGGCGGCCTACACTAGAACCTGCCATTGCTCAGTTACCCCTTGCTCAATAGTCAAAATAAGATAGCTAACAAATCGACCATGTATTTCATCCCTCAACTTCCAAAATGTTTCCAGTTCGAACTTTGCTATCTGGTGAAAAAATGAAACTTCTATTCCTGACAAGTATCCTTTTCATGACAATGATTCAGACTCACTCAAGCGAACCCCTCATCGTAGCTCATAGAGGAGCGTCAGCGGATGCACCGGAAAATACTATCCCTGCCTTTGAGCTTGCATGGGAACAAGGAGCTGATGCGATTGAGGGTGACTTCTATCTTAGCAAAGACGGACATATCGTTTGCATTCACGATAAAAACACCAAGAAAGTCGCAGGCAAGAATCGGGTGGTAAAAGATTCTACCTTGAAAGATTTAAGAAGACTCGATGTCGGCTCGTTTCACAGTAAGAAGTATAAGGGCGCGATTATTCCAACCATTGCCGAAGTATTCTCCACCATTCCGGATGGAAAGAAAATCTACATCGAGGTAAAGTGCGGAAAGGAAATCATCCCCACCCTGCTGAAGGAAATCAGAGCTTCCGGACTCGTGGATGACCAAATCGTAGTTATTTCCTTTGATGAAGAAGTGATCCAGGAAATAAAAACCAAAGCACCGCAGTTCAAGGCAAATTGGTTAGCCAGTTTCAAGAAAGATGGATCAGGAAACATTACGCCAAAGCTTGAAACCGTTTTGAGTACTTTGAAACAAATCAATGCTAACGGCTTTAGCTCGAACCATAAACTCATCACCCAATCCTTCATCAAAAGCATTCGCGACCAAGGCTTCGAATACCATGTATGGACGGTTGATGACGTGAAGACCGCCAAACGACTCCAACAATGGGGAGCCTTGTCTATCACGACCAACGTGCCTGGATTCCTAATAAATCAACGACCATAGAGATTCGAATAAAACCGAAACACAACAGCACATCGCCTTCAATTCCTTAAAATTAAACCTCGAAAATGAAATCTCGGAAAATCACGACAAAATCAGCAAAAGAACTCACTATCGAATGGCACAACCGTGTCTGGAACAATCGCGATGAAGATGCGATTTATGAGCTTATGGACGACAAGTGTATCGTTCATGGCCTCGATCTTACAGAACCTGGCCCTAAAGGATTCGTTCGATTCCATCGCCAGTATTTTGAAATCTGGGACAATATCCAGATCGACATATTCGAAATGATCGAAGATGGGAACCTGGCCATAGGACACGCAAGGGTCACCGGCATTCACAAACCTACGCAGAACAAAATTGATGCCCCTTTTAGCATTTCAGTTAAATGGCAGGACGGAAAAATTATCGAAGCACGAAATGTGGTAGATTATGTAACATTGCTAACTCAAATGGGAGCGCTCCAGCCGGAGATCATGGTCAATGCCTTTGCAACTGCAAAGGAGGCGTCTGGGTAAATCATCACAGCTCAACTTACTCCCGCTCATCAAAGAGATCGATCATCATTTGATGCCCGCCTTTGTAGCGGATGGGTAGGCTAAAGAAAAAGGAAGAACCTTCTCCGGGTTCTGAATTCACCCAAATATCGCCATCGTGCTGGAGGGTAATCTTTCGACATATCGCCAAGCCGATTCCTGTACCCGAATATTCGGCACGCCCATGCAAACGTTGAAAAATATGAAAGATTTTATCGAAGTCTTTAGCTTCAATTCCTATACCATTGTCTTTAACTTCAAAGACCCACATATCGTTCCGCTGGTCGACGGAAATTTCGATAATCGGATTCGGTTCTTTGTTATATTTAATTCCGTTGGAAACTAAATTCTGAAATAGCTGCCGCAATTGAATAGCATTACCCCAAACAGCTGGCAAATCTCCAACCGTGATAGTTGCATCCGATTCATGGATACACATCTTTAAATCTCGTTCCACTAAGGTCACAAGATCGTTCATTTTAACATTTTGGGAGGGCTCTTTGCCAACTCCCACGCGCGAATATTCCAACAAGTCGTTAATAAGCAGCTTCATTCTCCCTGCCCCGTCGCGAGCGTAGTCCAGGATTTTTTTAGCCTCCTCCGTTAAGTCTTCTCCCAGGGATTCGTTTAGTAATTTCAAGTAACTCTGCACCATCCGGAGCGGTTCGTTCAGATCGTGCGAGGCAATTTTGGCAAATTGTTCCAGCTCAAGGTTGGATCGATGGAGATCCCGAGTTTGTTGTTTGAGAACGCGGTCCTTTTCGCGGTCAAGAGTCACATCGTTTACGTACGCAATTACATTCACCACCCTGCCCCGAATATCCATAATGGGTATTAAGGTATAGGCAAAATCCTGCCCACCGTCTGGAGTGGGATAGCTCAAATCATCCTTAATAGTTTTGCCGGTCTTAAAGGCTCGGGTCACTTGCTCCATGAAGGGTTCAAATACCCCGTCGGGCAACTTAAGCGCTTTCCAGGTCTTGCCTATGATATCGACGGGGCGTACACCAAAATTAGCGGCACCTGATTGGTTGGCATAGAGAAATCGGCCCTGGCTATCGAACATGTAAACGATGCTGGGTGAGGCCGAAAGTACCGTTTCCAGAGTTCGTCCTTGTTGTTGAACCTGGCTATTCAGATTTCGCAGCTTTTTCTCATAAGCTTTCCTGGATGTAATATCGGTGGAGATCCCGCACACCGCATAGATCTGACCATCTTCATCGCGCAAAGGAAATTTTTCAGAGAGAAGCGTGTGAGTTCCATCGTCCAAGCTCAAAGGTTCTTCAAACTGGTTGGCCTGCCCGGCATTCAATACTGCCGCATCGTTTGCTGTTAATTGGTCAGCCTCAGTTTTCGGGAAAAGATCTTGAGCCGTCTTGCCAATTACCTGGGCCGGATCCATCTTTACGCGCTCCCCAAAATTTTTATTCACGAGCAGGTATTTTCCATCCAGGTCCTTTAAATAAATATCCGCCGGGGAATGATCGATGATGGCCTGAAGCATCGACCGGTGAGCATCCAGATTACAGAAAAGAGGCGATTCCATAGATAAGGAACTACTCGCTTCAGAATTATCAGTATCGGATGACATGGAAGAATGGTTACTGGAACCAAACGTGAAATTTTCCTTACCATCAGGCAAAGCCAAAATGCCGCCGGACGAAATTAATTTCCAAATGATGGTTTAGGTTTCCGGACTGACCAGCGGAACTGTAGGAGGGACTTTATGCCTCGATCGCTTGGGGGCCGTCATTGAATTCGGGGCATACCCCCCCCTACGGTTTATAGTTACATCCATCCGCTTAGGACCTCCGGCCCAGGGTTCTCACGAAGATGAGATGTCGAGCTTGACGACTGAGAGGTGAGGGAGCGCACATAAGTGCGTGACTGAGTCAAGCGTGAGGCACACTCGGCATGTCATTTCGAGGATGGATGTAAAGGTAAA
>JAPUIL010000012.1 GCA_027297085.1 Verrucomicrobiota bacterium
AGGTCGCCATAACCCTGATCGTCGGTAAGGATTAAAATGACGTTGGGCTTTTCGGCGCCGGTAAGTATGCAGGCAATGCTGATCAGCAAGGCCAGAGGCATTCTTAAAAGTCTAAAGAATCGCATATAGTGGTTGTCCTAATTTTTTTTCGCTTGAGTTCGCCATGGCATTTTGGCGGCCTGGCTTTCATCCCAACCGATGCGGTTAAAATATTCAGTCATGGCTTGATACATAGCTTTGGCCTTTTGGGGCTGTTTGTTGATCAGGTTCTTTTGCTCTCCCAAATCTTCACTTATATCCCATAAATGCACGGTGTTGGAACCGATTTCTTTCATAAGTTTGTAGTCATCCTGCACGATGGCGATATCGAGCGTGCCTAGTGTTTTTGTATAGCGAAAAACAAAAAACGGATCTTTGCGGGATATACTTCGTTTTCCTCCACTGCTTACCAAGGGCAACAGACTTCCCCCTTCGACAGTATCTGGCAGTTCATCTAAGTGTCCGACGATATCCATGATGGTAGGAAAAATGTCATAGCCGATAACCGGTGTTCGTGATGAGGCACCCGCCGGAATCCCTGGTCCTCGTACGATAAACGGGACACGCAAACCACCCTCGTTGATCATGTACTTATGACTTAGAAGCGGAAAAGCCTTATTAAATGTTCGTTCGGTAACCGGTTTCCAAAAATCCACTTTGGATTCGAATCCGTTGTCTCCGGTGTAAATGACATAGGTGCTATCCGCGATCCCAAGCTCGTCGATTTTGTCAAGAACCATGCCGACACCGGTATCCAGGTTTTCATTCATGGCCGCCCATAGCGGGCTGTGTTGATACTCGGTCGCCTTGTCGGCATGCTCGGTTTTATATTTTTCAATGGTAACTGGTTTGGCCCGGTATTGCAGATGATCCGCGTAATGGGAAATCTGCAGAAAGAATGGCCTACCTGCCTGGACCTGTTCTTCCATGAAGGTGTTCGCTCTTCGGCTGAGGCTGAAAATTAGCTTGGGATCTTCGGGATCTTCTTCTCCGTTGCCGTTTATGTTGCCGGTTTCTCCATCGTGAACATCAAAGCCTAATTCATCGGGTGTTCGATGCATGTGCCATTTCCCCAAATGAGCGGTAACGTACTCCGGTCGTGCTTTTTTCAATACGATTGGAAGAGCATCTTTATTCTCAGCCTTTAACCACGACGGCGGGCACTGGGCAAACAGCCCCAGGCTGGAAGCTGAGCGCCCCCATTGAATACTGTGTCGACTTGGCGAACAGGTGGGCGCTCCTGAATAGGCCCGCGAGAAACGAATCCCCTGGGAGGCGAATTCGGCAAGTCTCGGTGTTTGGTAATACGTACTACCGGAACCTGGCAATTCAGGATCCATCCTTGTCGAAAGCGCGTTCCAGCCTTGGTCGTCGGCTAGAATCAGAACGATGTTGGGCCGTTCTACAGCATTCAATGAAAGCATGGCTAAAGCCAAACTTAGGCAAAGAAGTAAGAGATGGGTAAGTTTCATGGAGAGTACAATTTACTAGGGAGATTAGTGGTGCTACAAGCGTACCTGACATCGGCCCGAATTATCCCGCAATTCATTTGTTTTATTGGCGTAAAGTTTTTAGGGATTTGTGCATTAACGCCTTTTAATCCGAACTGCCTGTCCGAACCGTTTACGCTCACTGTTTATCAACTGAGAGTGCATTGCGGTTTTCTGCCGAAGGGTCGCGAGGACTTTTCTGTTTTTCTGAGATCCCATGAGATTGTTCATTTCAGCGGGGTCAGCTTCCAAATCGAAAAGCATTTCAAACTCCGGCTTGCGATTCGCGAAATCGAGATCGTCTTCCGCGTAGGGATCCTTGCCATCAAACATCCGGATGTATTTCCATTTACCGGAACGCATGCCTTCCTGGAAAGGCGTATCGCGACCAGTATACAAACTCTCCAGAAACAGTTCGTCACGCCAGGGTACGTCTTTCCCTTCAACTAGCGGACGCAGGCTTTGCCCCGACATAAAATCGAGAGCCTCGACACCGGCGTAGTCAAGAATGGTTCGAGTAATATCCAGGCTGGAGACAAGCTGATGGTTCTCTTTTCCTCTCCGGTCTGCTGGAAGCCTGGGGTCGAAGATGAAGCAAGGAATCTTCGAGGCCAAGTCGTACAACAGCGCCTTACCACCCATACCGTATTCTCCCATCAACAGGCCATGGTCGCTTGCGTAAATGATCACGGTGTTTTTAGTCAGGTCACGTCTTTCGAGTTCATCAAGCAACTCGCCGATGACATGATCGAGCCCGGTGATTGTCTGATAATAACGGACGTGGTGTTCATACACGGTTGCCCGGGAGTAATTATAGGAGTAAGTTTTCATCCGGCCTTCCTGGGATTGAATGAACTTCGGAATGAACCGGTAGGGATCGGTAGCGGTTTCCTTTGGAATATGGATGTCTGTGTCCCGGTACAGCTTATCGTAGAAACGACTACCCTTGAGCGCCGGATTTTCGTTGGCCGGTCGGCTCATGCGCTTCCAATCCTCATAGTCAGTATACATGCTGGAGGTTTGTGATCCATGGGGAACATTGAAACTGACTGATAGGCAAAACGGTTTATCCTCCGGTAGACTCCCAAGAAATTTCTCCATCGCCTCACCCATGATGGAGGTGATCACGTCATTCTTCGCCATATGGTAAGGGCTGGTACTGGGGCTGATTGTATCCTTGGGCAGAAATCTCGTCCATCCATCGTGTCCCCACCAGAAATCGAACTTTTCGTCTGCGTGTCCTTTAAACGTGTAATATTCGACCCCGAGTTTACCTACAAACCCTGTGTAATAACCCGCCTCCCGCAACAGGGCCGGGTAAGTGCGCTCCCACTGAGCCTCAGTTAGCTCGTAAGATGAAGTGAAGCCGACCCCGTGTACCCGCTCGTGCATACCCGTTAATAGCGACACTCGACTCGGTGAGCACACGGGCTCCGCAATATAGGTGTTTCGAAATCGGACGGATTGACCGAGTAAACGATCCACGTTTGGCGTCTGGACGAAAGGATGACCCATGGCGCTGAAAGTGTTGTCCCGCTGATCATCGGTAAGCAGAAAAATGATGTTGGGGCGTTCTGGTTGCGCCTGAAGACTCGGAGAGAACAGGGCCGCGAGGATGACCGGTAAAATAATCAGACAAGACTTCATAGGAATCGAACTTTTGTGGCGAAGCGATTGGATGGCAATTTATTTGATCAAGGCCGAAGAGTCGGCGTTTGAAACATTAGGGTAAGCTCGGTATTTCAATGCGACCGAGTGATCTGCCATTTTAATTTAGCGATTGTCGGACGCTCCCTAACAGCATAATGAATAAGTTCTTCGTGAAACCCTGTAATCTATAATGGCCCGTTGACTGAATCAGATAAATAATGATTAAAATAAAGGCCTGATACAAATCGCGAATTTGGAGTACCACATGAACTATACTATGTATCGAAAAATCCACCGAACCCTTGCCGTATTATATTGCCTGCTAACATGCGCAGTCGTTGTGCAAGGATCTCCTACCGCTGCCGAATTGCTGAAGATCAAATGGGTAAATGTCCCGGCGAAACCGCCGCTGGGTGTGAAGCACGGCACTTTTTATTCGGAATGCATGGACACGACGGTGGGATATAACATCTACCTGCCGCCGTCCTACGACACCGATTCAGCTCAACGGTTTCCGGTCGTTTATTTCCTGCATGGCAGTGCCGGCAACGAATCGCGCTCAATTCGTCTGGCCACTTATTTACATAAGGCTATTAAAGCAGGGCAAGTGGCCCCCATGCTCATGGTCTTTGCCAACGGAGGCCGGAACAGCGCGTACATCGACGCAATCGACGGAACGGTGCTGCCCGAGACGATGATTGTTAAAGAACTCATTCCGCACATTGACGCCAACTACCTTACCATTGGCCGGCGCTCGGGGCGTGCGATTCAGGGATTTTCGATGGGTGGAGGCGGTTCTTTGCGGATCGCTGCCAAGTTCCCCGATCTGTTCAGCTCTGTGGTTGTCTACGACGCGGGCGGAGTACGCGAGTTCGACCACATCCCCACCGCGGAGGAGAGCAGAGATGTTGAAAAAACCAGACGAAAACTCCCTGCCAGGATGGCTATCATGGGCGAAGACCTGGCTTACTGGCAAGAGACCGGTTCCTGGTATCTACTTGAAAAGAACCGCGACCGCATTGTCGACCGGCTTCCCATTCGCATTGTGATCGGTACCGAGGACTTCTCGCTCGAAGGTGCCAAAGTGGTCCGCGACCGGCTGGCTGAACTCAAGATTGCCTATGAGTTTGAACTGGTGCAGGGCCCTGAGCATAACATTTACAAACTCTACGATCACGCTGGCCTCGAGGGGCTTCTTTTTCACGCCAGACATTTCGGCGACTCGGCTGCGGACTGAAGTAGTTGTGACGTGGAAGAAGAATAAAACTGACTTCATCTCGAGTGAGATGCACTTCTGTTTTTCTCCAATACTAAAGTCAGGTCTTCAACTAATTCAGGATGTTGGCTCCATAGATCGGTTGTTTCGTATGGGTCATCCCGAAGGTTAAATAAATATCCTTTATCTTCCGCCGGTTGAACCCGTTCCTTACCTTTGCCAAAGATGATCTTCCACGGGCCTTTGCGTAAGGCGAAGGTTCCATTTCCAGTGTTGTGAACTATTGAATCACGAACCGGCTCTTCCATCTTGGTTCCTAGAAGTGCCGGAAGCAT
>JAPUIL010000120.1 GCA_027297085.1 Verrucomicrobiota bacterium
GAATAAGGCCGGAGCGATATCGGTCAATTCGACCAGTCCTGAGTTGATTGTCCCTCTTCCAATCTTTCCTGGCCACGATAGGATAAGCGGAACACGTACCAAGCTATCGTAAAAGCGGCATCCTTTGAGAAGCAATCCATGGTCTCCGAGCATCTCTCCGTGGTCGCTCATGAAAATGACCAGAGTGTTTTCACGTTGTCCGGTGCTCTCTAGAGCATCGAGCATTCTGCCTACATTTTCATCGATGAGTTCGATCATGGCATAGTAGGCGGCTTTGAGTTCCCTTGCTTTAAAACGCTTGGGATCACGGCATTCGGTTTGAAAATCGACGTTCGACAATGCTTTTTGCGAGGCAAAATCGGATTCGCGAAACAAGGGATCGGGCAAATCTTCCGGGTTATAGCGCGTGAGAAACTCCTCAGGTGGATCAAATGGTTTGTGCGGGTCAAAAATGTTGACGCTTAAAAGCCAGGGAGCTTCTCCGGTTGATTCAATGAAATCGATCGCGCGGTCAGCACACCAGGTCGTCTGATGCAGCTCGGGCGTTGAATTTAATAAGGTATCTTCTCTGCCGCCAAATTCGGCGCCTTTCGATTTGGCCCAATCGACGTATTGGTTCATTCCCCGTGCCCAACGGTCCCGTGGGCTATGGCTCCATTCAAATACGCGATAGCCGTCGTCTGAAGGACGATGCTCGATTTTACCAGCAGTACCCGAAAGGTGAAGCTTGCCCACTAATCCGCAATCGTAGCCAGACTCGGCGAGCAATCCGGTTACTAGAGGTGCTGCTTCTGACCAGCGATCATTGCCATTCATACATCCGTGAACACTGCTTGGATACATGCCGGTCAGGAAACTTGCCCGGCTGGGAGTGCAGATCGGACTTTGGCAATATGCCTGTGTGAATGCGGTTCCGATTGCAGCCAGGCGATCGAGATTTGGCGTACGAATGTGGTTGTTGCCCAGGCAGCTAATCGTGTCGTAACGCTGCTGGTCTGTGCATATCCAAAGAATATTGGGCCGCCTTTGACCTGAACCGGCCTTGATTCTGAAATCCTGGCCTTTTGGGTTAGATCTGCTGTCCGAATTAGGCAATTGTGTGTTGCTGTTAGATGTAAGCTTCGAATGCCGGGTGGGAAAATCTCTGCTTAGGCGGTCTTGTCGTCTGGTATATTGGATAAGTTAGCCAAAGCACGATCGAAATGGCGTATCAGGGCTTGGCGAGATCCATGCGAATCACCTGCTTCAATCTTTTCAATAATCGATGAATGTTCTTGTACCGAATTTTCCATTACGGAAAAATCGCGACTTTTAAGCATCATTCGATCCCTTATTAAAAGCGCTACTTGTTGGTAGAGCATGTTAATGATGGGATTATCCAGCCCTTCGACGAGTGCAGCATGAAATTTCCAATGGGTTTTATTATAAGCGCCGATGTCCTTGTTTTTTAGGGCATCGCGTTGCCTGCTCAGATTTTCATTTAGTGCGCTTATAGTAACGGGATTGTGTTTCATCGCAAGCGCTTCGACGGCCGAACCTTCGATCAAAACTCGAAATTGAAGTACGTTTGCGACCGTGGCCCGCGCGTTAGACAGATAAGAGCTAACATTTTCAATCAACAAGTTCAGATAGAAGTCGTAGTCGTTTCTAGCAACGAATGCTCCCGATCCCTTTCGTACCTCAATTAGGCCTTTTGTCTCTAATATTTTTAAGGCATCCCGGATTGCGCGCCGGCTTACACCTGCTTGTTCTGACAAGATGCTCTCCGAAGGTAGTTTGTCCCCTTGTTGAAAATCGCCACTCAGGATTTGCTGCTCCAATTGGCTGACGACCTCATCGCACAAACGTGGCCCTGATATGTTCTTAAGCGCTCTGGTCATTGATGTTGTAAATGAGATTAGTTTGACATATGACATATGTCACTTTTTATAGCAATAATATTTGCTATGAAGAACTAAAGGAATTCTTCAAGACAATCTTTGATTTTCCTCATTTTAGTGCAATTTTGATAATCTTAGTTCGAAAGGTATCCAAATGATGCAACGTCGCCAGTTTCTCGGTCTTGGACTTGCCGGGGTGGCCGGTTTAGGTCTGGATCTCGACGAGCAAGTAGCCGCCAAGATTCCGTATACACCTAAAGACTGGAGTGCGCACGAGTGGTCGGATGGTGCAATTTGTGACCGGTAAACTGTTTCGATGAATCCTCGATACAGGAGCTTTGACTCAACTCGATTTTTTTTAGAGATACTCTTTTTTCTTGTCTCGTTCCTCTGTGTGAGTGGGGAAGATTTTCGTGTAATTGATGGAGATCTTCCCAATTGAATTCCTTCTGGAAAAATGGTGACGGTTTGGATGAAGCAAAAAATGATTGCTGCGTATGAGGAGTGGCAGGCTGACTTTGTGCGTTTGCAGGAGGATGGTGGCTGGGAGGATCATCACCAGGAACTTCGCGAAAATCTGATTGAGTCGATAGGTGGCCTGCCGGAACGTACGCCTCTCCATGCCCGGGTGACGGGATCAATCGAGCGACCAGATTTCCGGGTGGAAAAGATCCTGTTTGAGAGCCGGCCTGGATTTTACGTTACGGCCAACTTGTATCTGCCGTTGCTGGATCTTCGACCGGCAAAGCAGAATCAACAACCGCCCTTGGTATTTGTCAGTTCAACCGGTGCAGCTGCATCATTAAGGAGCGGATTGTTGCCGGACAAAGCTGCCCGTTCTGGCCGGAGAGTTATTGCGGTGGATCCGCGGGGAATTGGGGAAACGGCACAAAAATCTCTAACGGGTCAAGGTAGATTTTTCGGCTCTGACCAGGAGGATGTGGCAGCGGCCTATGTGTTGGGTGAGAGTTATCTGGGACTGCGGACAGAGGATATTTCGCGGGCGGTGAGATATGCCGCCGGTAACCATGCGGAAGCCATTGAATTATATGCGGAAGGGCAAATGGCTGTGGCTGCGTTGCATGCAGCTTTTCTTGAACCCGATTTGATCTCCGGCACTCAATTGAAAAACTCGCTGGTATCGTGGGAAAGCATTCTGGTCCGTGAACGATCGTTTCAGCAACTGGCCAACGTGGTTCATGGCTGTTTACTTCACTATGATCTGCCTCAGCTGGCAAATGAGTTAGAAGGACATCTGGAAATGATACTTCCGGTAGACAGCCTTGGTTTGGAAATACTACCGGAGGGTGCGCCGCTACCGCCCGGTTATCATGATCCGGATAAGCCAGGTTTGGTGGGCACTTTTTTCAGCAAAGCCTCCTTTTTAAATCCTCAAGGCGAATTCCCCTTGTATGTGTTGTCGGTAGATTACGACAACGCCATTGAAAAACGTGGCAACGACTGGAGTGGGATCTGGAGCGGCCATTTGCTTGGCACGGCTACGGGAAACATCGAGCTGAGGGGACAGACAGATCAGGCACTTTCAATAACCGTGGATGGGAACTCCGTTCTCACTCTCGAGGACTTTACCGGCACCAGGTCCGTAACTGTAAAGATGGAAAAAGGGTCGTTTATCCCGTAGAAGTGCGCTACCAGATGCCTTTTGGAGGAAGGGGGGGTTAAGATTCAATGGTCGTGGAAGGGTCGTCCCTTTGAAGTCATTGCAATGGATTCTCTCCGTCATTCACAGTCGCAGGAATCTGAACTTCGGAAAAATTGGAGATAAATGACTTTTATACGCTTTCGATAGAACGCCTGAAGTAGTCTTTCACACGATTAACATCCAATTATAAAAACAAACCGCTCAGACGTTTAAGTCGGAGCGGTTTGTTTGGAAATTTTATTCACTTTCGGGTCTAATACCTCGCAGCTTGCTGCGATCTTAAATCTCAAATTTGCAATTTCAAATACCTCGGAGCTTGCTCCGAGGTTCTTTACTTTGATTATCTCCAGTTGAAGCGCACGCCGGCACGAACATAAGATCCGTAGAATTCTCCACTTCGAAGCCGGTTTGTGGATCTACCGTAGGTTTGAATCTTTTCCTCATCGAAGATGTTCTGCCAATTGATATAGAGTGTGTAATTATCATTGATATTGTAGCTGGCCTGTATGTCCGTGAATTCACGGGTGTCATCCCACCGGTCAAAATCGCTATTGCCGGAAAGTCGACGCAGACTTTCATCTTGATAATTCCAGGCGATCCGTGCCGCGAAACCATGTTTCTGGTAGTAGAAAGCCACGTTGTAAATCTCTGACGGTTGACGGAAGAAAGGCAGATTATCCATTTCGCGATCGAATATCGTTACATCTGAACTGATAAAGGTCGCGTTTACGTCCAGTCCAAATCCATCGAAAAAGCTGTCTTCGAAGAAGGTAGTAAAGGGGATTTGTGCAGCCAACTCCACCCCCTTGATGGTGGCGGATGGAGCATTTTGAAAGGACGTAGTGGAGAGACTATCGAAACCAATGCCGTTGTAGGTGACATTATCCTGTTGGTCCTCGAATTCATAAATCGGATTATCGATATCTTTCCAAAATACACCTGCTGAGACCACACCACCTGATTGCAGGTAATGCTCTATGGCCAAGTCAAAATTAATTGCTTCGTAGGGAGAGAGCTCGGGATTTCCTATCTCCAGTTCACCTATGTTTTCGAAGCCGGGACTGATTACATCATCCGGGGGTAATTCTTCATATTCCAGCACAGAGATTGGCGACGCTTTTTCATATTGAGGGCGGCCCACGGTACCGGTAAACGCAGCTCTGAGAATGGTCTGGCCGTCAATTTCGTAACGGAACTGCAGGTTCGGCAGGATGTTGTCATAACCAAAAGTTCCCATGTTTTCGACCACGGCGAATACATCATCTCCATCCACCGTTTTCACCTTCCTGAAACTCAAACGCCTTTAAGGTGGCATCGGTATCTTCAAACCGCACACCGGCAATGATGGAAAGGTCTTCGGTGGTTTGGATCGTAGCCATGATATAAAGAGCCAGAATGTCTTCCGAGACGTCGTAATCGTCCTCAATCGAATTAGATTGTGATTCAACCGGATCGATCTCGAACTGGCTACGGTTGGCATTGAGGAATTCAAACGCCTTATCTACGTCGAGAGTCGATGGATAAACATAACGTCCGCCATACATGGAAAAGCCGGAGTTGGCTGCCGGAGGTGCAATATCCAATATGTTGAAACTCCTATTCACCGGTCGTTGTGAGTTGTCGTTCACAAAACGATCTCGTGAGGTAAATTTGGCGCCCGTCTTGATGGTTGCGCGTTTGCCCATGAAATCTGCAACATCCCACTCAAAATCTATACGAGGAGTCCAGGTATCTTCCTGAACGAGTGAATCCTCTTCACGAAAACGTCGAAGACCGAACTCCTCCATTCGGTCTGTCCGAAAGCCGCCGTCATCAAAGTTAATATAAAGACCGCTAAATTCCATTTGGAAACGTTGTTCTCCATCTTCTGGTTTTAGGTCTATATTACCTGTGCGAAACTGCGCCGATTTGATGACCGGGACATCTTCTTCAGAGAAGGAGTAGGTTACGTCACTTCTAACCGTCAGGTTGTCGTATTTTTTACTGCCACCGGCTGTGATATTGAACAGGGTCTGTTTGATGCTCCGTTTGAAATCCCTTTGCTCGAAACGCATCCGAGTGAATTCCACCACTGTCGGTGAAACAAATATCGGATCAGTTCGCGTATTCATCTGCATTTCCTGCTGGCGTTCATCCTGGGTGAATGTGTTATAGATACCGCGGATATAGAATTCTGTATCGTCGTCAGGATGAAATTCGATATTGTAATTGAGGCCTCTTCTTTCGCGATCACCCTCGGCTGGATTAGTTTCGAAAGCTGATGGAAAAAACTTTCCACCTTCTTCGTCAAAATTAGCCTGGATTTCGTGGGAGATATAGGGGCGGTCGGAATAGTGAAGGGATAGAGCGACGCCTACTTTTCCGTCATTAAACGTATTACCCCAGGTGAGGTCGGCATCGACCAATGTGCCGCTGACGTCGCTGTTATCTCCGATTTCGAGCTTTCCAAAAAGAAATTCACCCGGTTGGTCAAAGGCGCTGATGCTTTTGATGTTAATCGTTCCCCCCAGGGCATTGCCATCCATATCGGGTGTAACTGTCTTGATCACTTCAATCTGGTAGACCTGTCCGGAACCCACCACGTCCAAAGGCATGGAACGGCCTTGACGTCCCCCAACACTGGGATTTGCCAGGGTAACGCCGTCCAGGGTAACATTATTAAAATTGGGTTCAATACCGCGGATACTGACGAAGCGGCCTTCGCCGGAATCCACATCGAGGCTGATACCCGGTATCCGTGCCAAGGCTTCCGCCACATTCCGGTCCGGTAAACTCCCTACCGAGTCAGCGGAAATTATATCCATTATGTTATTGGCGGTACGTTTCTGTTGAAGCGCGAGTACGCGTCCCTCGCGGTAACCTTCCACTTTGAAGGTAGCCAATTCTACAAATTCCAGGCCAATTTCCATCGACAAAGTCGCAGATCCGGAAGCGGGGACGTTCACCGATCCACTTACGCTGTCATAGCCGATGAATCTAAAAACCACAGTATAATTCCCTGATGGAACGTCTGAAATGCGATAACTTCCGTCGCGTTTAGTAACTGCTGAGCGACCAGTGCCAGAGACCTCAATTTCTACGCCAGGCAGGTAACGACCGGTATTGCTGTCTCTGATAAATCCTTCAATATCGCCCGCGCTCAAGTTTGCGTTTAATGCCATTAAAGTTAGCGGTAACAGCAAGATCCTTAAGAGCTTTGTGGTAAATGTGTTCAAAATGGCGCGCCTGCCATGAATGGGCGCTAAAATGTCTGCTGCGCCGTGTTGAGTTGATTCATATATTTTCATTTGGATTCAACGATTGTTTGTTGGTGGTT
>JAPUIL010000121.1 GCA_027297085.1 Verrucomicrobiota bacterium
CGAGAAAGAATCGTCGATCAGATGCTCTTTCCACTGGGGTTCTCCCTTGGCGTCCACACCTTCACCTTCCCACCAATAGAGACCGAATGCATGACCTTTGCCCCAGATGACATCATTGATACCATCGCCATTCATGTCGCGCACCAGGCAAGGAACCGACGCATGCCAGTTGTCACCGCCATGAGGATGCCAAATCCAAAGTTGTCCCAAGGGATCTCCCTCTGGGCGCTCATACCAGCCCATACCAACCATAATATCTTCACGACCGTCAGCGTTGATATCACCGAATGCCATGCCATGTCCATTTCCGGCTTCACCAAGAACATGTTTTTTCAAGGTAGGTACCCATTGTTTTTCGGTGACTAGCTTGTTCCCCTTCTGAACCTGAACCTCACGCTCCTCTGAGCTAAATGACCAAACGGCCATCGGGTTACCCGTATTCCAGCTGTTAGTGACCCACTCAGGAGTACCGTCGCCATTGATGTCGTGCATCATGGATGCTTCATTTTGACTGAGCCCGGTATCGGCCAGGAAATGCCGGATCCACAAGTGCCCCAGGGCGAGCCTTGCTTGCCCCGGATTTTCGTACCAATAAACCTCGGTTGGTAGGAAAGAACCGGCCACAATATCCATGTGTCCATCCTTGTTCACATCATAAGCAAAATCGCCATTCGACTCCACGTAGCCATTCCAGTCATCAAAAGAACGCACCGGTTGACTTATGTAGTTGGGAGCTGGGTACCAATTTCTTCCTGCAGAAATATCAGGTAAACCGTCTCCGTTAAAATCGGCCACCGCGATGCCTTCGTTTGCGTCTTGGGCAAGCTGTTTGACCGTCCATTGAATCTCCCCGGAATCTTTACCTCCGGAGCAACCTAGCAGTAGAAATGGTAGTAGAGAAAGTGGAATGAGTTTTGTTTTCATAAGAAAATGAATAAGGAAAATTAAGAAAGGTTACCAGGATTTTCAAAAAATCGAGTACCGAGTCGTTGCCACAGGTCACATGGGAGCAATCCGCTTCGAGCCCACATCGGTGGTAAGAAGCACATGCTGATCGAAGCTTTCATAAATCAGCTCATTTTTGAGTATCTGGTGCTTTTGACTGTCCCAGAGATTGTTGTGCTCCCAAGGGTCGTCTTCCAAATCGTAGAGTTCTCCCACATTCAAACTGTGGTATATGTTTAACTTGTATTGACCCCGCCGGTACATGGTGGCGAAAGTCCCATTACCTCCTGTGAAGTGGACGGCCAGCGCATCAAAATATTCACAACGCACCGAATCGCGAATATGCTCCCCGCTCTCTTTTCCTTCAAGGATGGGGCGAAGAGAGTTGCCTTGGAAATACTCAGGAATTTCCAGGCCGGCAAAGTCGAGAATGGTGGCCGATAAATCGAGTAACTCTACCAGGCCATCGGCCTGCATATTTTCTTTCACAACCCCAGGCCAGCTGAAGATGAGAGGCACCCGGACCAGCCCTTCATAAAACCTGCAACCCTTCAGAAGAAGCCCATGATCACCCAATGACTCACCATGGTCACTGGTGTAGACAATAAGCGTGTTGTCTTTCTGACCACTTTCTTCGAGCGCCTTGAGCAGCCTGGCAAACTGGTCATCAATTTGCGCTATCATGGCGTAGTAAAGCGCTTGCTCTTCTTTACCATCAAACTCGGACGGGTTACGATATTCTTTGGAGGCTTTTTGGAAATCGACCTCCCGAAGGCTTTCGTGGATCGCCCGATCCGATTCCTTGTTATGAGCCCCAGGCATATCATCAGCATCAAATTGATCGGCATAAACCTTAGGCGGGATAAAAGGCGGATGCGGATCGTATATGTTAACCGTCAGGAACCAGGGTTGATCCCCATTCTGAGAAATGAATTCTATGGACCGGTCAGTAGCCCAGGTGGTTTGATGGAACTCAGGATCTACTCGCTCGGGGCTGTTGCGCATAGCGTCGAGGTCACCACCTTTCTCCTTCACCCAATCGCCATAATCGTGCCCTTCCTCCCAATCATCGCGTGGAGCGTGGCTGAACTTCCAATAGCTATAACCATCGTCAAGGCGCGGTTCGGTGCGTTTGCCTGAGCTCGTAAGATGAAATTTTCCAATGTTTCCGCAGACATAACCTGAATCGGCCAGAAGTTTAGAAATCAAAGGCGGGGCGTCTTTTGGCCAGGTGTCGTTGCCGTTGCGGGTGTTGTGGACGCGCGAAGGATAAAGCCCGGTCATAAAACTGGAACGACTGGGAGTGCAGATTGGGCTCTGACAATAGGCATGGGTGAAGGCGGTGCCTTCATTTACCAACTGATCAATGCGCGTAGTTCGCACATGCGGATTCCCCAGCGCCCCGATCGTGTCGAAGCGCTGCTGGTCAGTGCAGTAGAAGAGAATATTAGGACGCGCCATGTATGAATTGCACAAAGATTTGCAAATTCTTCAATTTGTAGGAGCGGGGTTTTTGCGCGGATTTAAAAAACGGATAGCGGCAATAATCCGCACCAACAAATTGTACAAATTTGCAAAAAGTTTTGAAATACTAAATAGCGCCGGCGAATAATATA
>JAPUIL010000122.1 GCA_027297085.1 Verrucomicrobiota bacterium
TTGTCGGCAAATTGTGGCAGGGCTGCCAGGTTATTCAGTTCAAAGGGATCGTTGTCCAGGTCGTAGAGCTCTTCAGCAGTACGGCTGTGATACTTTTGCACGATCGCTCCGGCTTCAGGATCATTTTCCGCTGCTCGGTCCCAACTCCACCAATACGCTCCGGCATCGTCCTTGCGGAAGCGCTAGGAGTGGGTGCTGTGGATCCAGGTTGGTTCCAGGTTGCGAATGTATTTCCACTTGTCGGTGCGAACGGAACGAATGGGATAGACGTTGGCCCGACCGTCGTTGTCGTGGATGGTAAAAATACGGTCGCGGTGGGAAGCTTCTGGATTGATGAGTACTTTGGCGAAGGAACGCCCATCGATGTCCGGATCCGTTTTCCCTCCTGCGAGCTCGATCAAGGTCGGTAGGATATCGATCCAGCTTACCATCGCGTCTGTTTGCGTACCCGCCTTTATATGTCCCGGCCAGGAAACGAGGAAAGGCACCTGGATACCGGCATCGTAGAGATTCCATTTCCCGAATGGCCATTGGGAACCGTGGTCGGACGACATGATGGTGAGGAGGTTTTTATTCATGTACTTCGCTGCCAGCTCACGGGTATATCCGTATTCTGTATCCGAAATCTCAACATCCGTATAATAACGCGCCCGGAACTCTCGGGTCATCGGAGTATCGATGTGATTAGGCGGTAGGCGAAGGTCATCCGCTCGGTATCCATCGTTAGCAGGCCAGGGCACATGGGGGGACCTCGACCCAACAAACAGACAAAGCGGCTTACTGGCGTCTCGCTGTTTCAGCCAGGCCTCAATGGTCTCCTTATCCATGTCGCGATTGTGGTAACTAAATCCATGCCGATCCGTTTCTGAGGCTCTCCCATGAGAAACCTTACCAAAAGCAGCCACTTCATAACCCAAAGCTGTTAACCGGTTTGGCAGCGATTCGATTCCTTCGTGTTTGTAAGTATGATTGGCCATAGCGCCGTTGCGGGCAGGCATCAATCCAGTGAGCATGGCAGCTCTGCTGGGCGCGCAAGCTGGAGAAGCAATGAACGCCTGGTTAAACCTCAGTCCTTCATCGGCCAGTTTCTGAAAATTGGGCGTCCTGACATCTTCGGCACCGTAAGGGGTAATGTCGAACTGACTCAGGTCGTCGTCCGTGAAGATAACGAAGTCGGGTTGTTCGGAAAATAACGATCCAAAAAGAAACAAAATAAGAAACAAGAGAACGCGGTAATTCATTAGGAGATTGAGTTTACAATAATTAATTAACTACGAAATACGCGAAAGAACGCGAAACGTAAAAACCAATCTGTCATTCAAAAAGACAAGCTTTTCGTGTTCTTTCGCGTATTTCGTAGTTACTTCTTCTGTCTGTCCACAGGGAAGATATCAGTCTATTAAGCTTCATTTATAACCCATTATCCTTACAACTATAGATCTTCCCTAAAATACCCTATGATAGATAACACATTGAATCGTCGTCATTTTCTCCGCACTGTTGGGCTCACCCTGGCCCTGCCCGCCCTGAGCAGCTTGCCTAAGTTACAGGCAGCTTCAGGAATTGCCAGTCAGGCCGCCAAAGCTAAACGCCTGGTTTGCGTTGGCGCAAATCTGGGCCTGCATAATCCGTCATTCTTTCCAAAAGAAACAGGCTCAAACTACAGTGTTACTCCATTGCTGAAAGACCTGATTCACCATCGCGAAGAATTAACCCTCTTTTCCGGACTCGATCACAGGGCGGCAAACGGACATAAAAACTGGGATAATTTTTTATGCGGAAACAAAGTTGGCGAGGTCACACTGGATCAGATCGCCGCTAAAGAGGTTGGTAAAACCACGCGTTTCGAATCGCTTCAAATTAGCGCGGGCAAAGGCAGTTTCCGCCAGAAAATGGTCTACAACGAACAAGGCGTTCCCCTGCCCAACATTGAACGCCCCAGCGTGGTATATCAACGCTTGTTCGGTCTTCCCGATGATGTGGATCGCACCGAGTATCTCATCAAAAGCGGCCACAGCTCACTCGACAAGGTTACCGGTGAGGCCAAACGCCTGCAAAAAAGAGTTAGTGCTGAGGATAGTGACAAGCTGGAAGAATATTTTGGTTCGGTTCGCGATCTCGAACAGCGCATGGAACGGCAGCTCAAGGGGCTGCATGAGCCACGCCCGGTAGTGGACTATCAACTACCGCCATACGATCCCATTGCGCCGACACTCATGCTGGAGAACCAGGCGCTCATGTATGATTTAATGGCATTGGCGTTAGAGACCGATTCAACCCGGGTAATTACCATGCATCTTCCAGGCCTGGGGCAGGTCTTTACCATCGACGGTGAAATGCTATCGGCTGGATACCACGCCCTTTCCCACCACGGCAATAATCCTGGATTAATCGCCGACCTGATTAAGATCGAAGCTCAGCACATGAAGCTGCTGGCTGGGTTCCTAGGGCAACTGAAGAGAAAGACGGACGCTGAAGGAAAACCGCTACTCGATTCGACGCTGGTTATGTGGGGCTCAGGCATGGGTGACGCCAGCCGGCATTCGAATGCCTCGTTGCCAATCCTGTTAGCGGGGGGCGGATTGAAACACGGGCAACACTGGTCATTCGATCGGGATGCACCGGGCACTCCGCTTCTCGGCGACCTTTATATTACCATGTTGCAGCAGCTGGGCTTGGAAACGGATCGTTTCTCCAATGCGACACAAAACATGAACCAATACCTGGTTTAAATTTGGTGACCATGCATTGGAGAAAATTGAAGTCAGCCACGAATGGCACTCGGATAAGGCGAGTTTGGAAGAATCCGCGGTCCGCCTCCGTTCGAGAGGGTCAACGCTTCGGAAACTCATCGTAAAAGTGCTTAACCGATTGCCATTCAGGTCAGCCACCTTGATAGCCTGTGGATATTATATCACGACATCCTCCCTTAGTGCGGCCGATGCAACCCCCATTCCCGATCGTCCCTTCGAGATACTCGATAACTACTGCCTGAAATGCCACGATGAGGTAGAATTTAAAGCTGAGATCAATCTGGATAGGGAGTCCATACACTGGAGTGACGAGGAGGCCCAACAACTCTGGGTCCGCGTCATGAAAATGGTGGAAAGCGGCAAGATGCCTCCCAAGAAAAAGGAACAGCCTTCCGAAACAGAAAGGGCCGAGTTGGCAAGATGGTTGGATACGACGTTATCAGAACAAATCCCGATAGGAGGCACTGCCATTCGCCGACTTAATCGGCGTGAATACCAGCACTCGATCAGCGATCTTTTTGGTACCGATTTTGAACTGCCCCGGGGGTTTCCCCAGGATAATGAGGCCAATGGATTCGATAATCAAGCCGAAGCATTGACCCTATCCGGCCCCCTGCTTGAGGCCTATTCCAATGTAGCAACTGACCTGGCCGAAAAACTGTTTCCTCCGCCCCGAAAACCGGTTGAAAAAAGGAAGGTCGAGATACCTCCCAGTGATTTTACTTATGCCTACTCCTCCGGCATGCTTAGAGAAGGGGCCATGCGATTGGTCAGCAAAACTGAAGCCATTGCGCACAGCGCGTCCTGGCCCACTCATTTTGAAGCCGAAGCAACGGGAGCGTATCAACTTACCGTAGATTTATCTTCTCTCAACCCACAAGAAGGAGTACCCGTGGTAGCGGAAATCTTCGCGGTGCCAGCAGCAGATGCCGCCTCTCAATCAACAACAAAATCACGTAAACTCGCCCGCTTTGAAGTCACAGAGAGTAGTGGCCAACAGTTTGAGACTGAGGTGATTCTTGAATCCGGAGAAACAATAGCTATTCATTATGCAACAGCCTTAATTAGCGAGGACCCGGAGGACTTGAGCGCATTTCTCTATCCCCTACTTGAACGCGAGCCCAAACTCGCCTCTGCCTTTAAGCAAGCCGGAGGAAAAGTAGCGCGGGCCAGGGTGGGTCTGGATCATTTATATGAATTGATCGAAG
>JAPUIL010000123.1 GCA_027297085.1 Verrucomicrobiota bacterium
CGTTCGAGACCATCCTTTCGTTTGGGAGTTGCGGTAAGTCCAATGATAAATTTGCTGCCGCAGTCTTTGAGTAATTGTTCCGTAGTCACTGCGGGTACGTGATGACATTCATCGATAATAACCATGCCATATTCCCTAAATAAACGCTTCCGGTCTTCTCGATTAACCAGTGTTTGAATCATTGCGACATCAACTTTTCCTTTCAACTTACTTTTGCCACTGCGTAATTCGCCGATCCCTTTTGGTTCTACGTTCGTAAATTCCAGTAGCCGTTCAACCCATTGATCGAGCAAAGCCTGGCGGCTCACCAGAATCAGTGTAGGTACTTTTCGAGATCCAATAAGCGAGCATGCCATAACCGTTTTGCCGGCTGCTGGTGGTGCAACCAGGACGCCCAATTCGTGTCGTTTGATTTCCGCCACGGCTTTTTTCTGGATAGGACGAAGATCTCCAGTAAACAGGATCTTTATTCTTTTAGGTTTGAGGCGCCGATCTTCAACTGTAACCCGAGATCCACACTCTGCGAAAAGATCAATGGCCTGTTCCATGCATCCTCTTGGAAGTAGTATTCTGTCTGAGTGTAACTCCCCTGAAAAAATGTACTTGGGAATATTGTATGTGGGAAACCTCTGCCTCTGCTTCTCGAAAAAGATGGGATTCGGGAAGGTTGCCAGCCGCTTGAGTTTGGCCACGAGAACCGGTGAAAGGTTTTTTGTAGGAATAATGATGTTCTCGGAGAGGTGTATTGTCTGGTCTGCGACTACCGGAATTGAAATTGGATCGAGATCAGTGATTTCCTGAATGAGCTCTTCGATCTCATCTCCTGAATACTGGTCATACTGCACTGCTCCGATTGAATCCTGAATAATGGATTCCAGATCCTCCCTCGATAATCTATTCACTTGGGCGAGCACTTCCCACTGATTTTGAAGGGGATTTAGATCAGTATCCAAAAAGACCGTACAGTCATGGGCTCGCTTCTGTTTCTGCAGTGGCAGAGAAATCAAGTTTCCAAAACCCCCTTTGGGTACCATGTCCTGACTTGGAAAGAATCGATCAAAAGAATTGAGGCCTACCTGAGGATTCTTGGCGGATACGTGACCAATTATTAAGCTACCCAATTTTCGTGCGATGAAGGCTGGAACAGGTTCGGAAAAGAAAATCCATGCATGAGCACCGTTTCCTGATCTCGATATTTCCAATAAGGCCGAAACACCCAAGGCTGCTGCATCATCTCTATAGGCGCATGCAAATTGTTTCCATCCATCCCCATCAAAGTCAGCTGCAAGAAATATACAGGTATCGTCAGGCCGAATAGCATACGTTCCAATGGTATGATGTCCAAGTAAGTGAGCTTTGACTACTTCTTCTGAGAGATATTGGAATTTACTTGTCCCGTATTTCTCAAAGATTTCCGTAGCTTTCAATCTACGGCCATTTTCCCATACCGTTTCGCATACTGGCGAATAACCTTTTTTGCCCGTTTTCTGGTTTTCCCAGTATTTGGGAAAAAGATCTCTTCGGGCGCAAAACATTGAAACAAAAAGTGCTATCTTTTCCTTCGGGGTATTCGGCGTATATTGCTTGCCTAAGTTGCCCAGTCTTCCGACTTCGCGCTCTTTTTGTTTTAGTTTCTGAAGTTCTTGAAGTAGTTGAAAACGTTCGTGATCAATGGATTTTAGTCGTGAGTCAATTTCCTCTATCGAACGTTCCACTTGCATTTGTTCCCCAACGAATGTTGACCGTTTTCCGTTAATCGAGTTTTCGCCATGAGCGGATCGGGACTCCCTTCCTTGTGGTTGAGCGATTCCCCCCGTAGACAAGGGTTAACTGCGGAATCGGATCGGCTACCTTTTGAAACCATTTCAGTCCTTTCATCCAATCGGACTGAAACGTTTCTCCGGCTTTTATCTCCCAGGCGTGAAGGTTTTGGCTCTTTTCTTCGAGCAAATCGATTTCATGCCCGGTGTTGTCACGCCAGAAAAAGAGATTGGAATTGAGTCCAGCATTGAATCGTTTCTTTAATCGCTCGAGGATAACCCAGTTTTCAAATATGCCACCCCGTAAGTAATGGGTTGAAAGCTGATCTGCGCCCTCGATCCCAAGGAGCATGCAAGCTACACCGGTATCCACAAAATATAGCTTTGGCTGCTTCACCAGTCTTTTATTGAAATTTTTATAATGGGGGCGAAGTAGCAAGATGATATAGCTCGCCTCCAATACTGACATCCAGGACTGAGCAGTCTTTGTATCGATGCCACAATCAGTAGCCAGACTGCTGAAATTTACGAGTTGTCCAATTCTTCCAGCGCATAATTTGACGAAGCGTTGAAAGCTGGATAGATCTCCAATATTTCGAATAAGCCGGGCGTCCCGATCAATATAGGTTTGTACATATCTTGGATACCAATCAGACGGACTTACTCCCCGATCGAAGATTGGCGGATAGGAACCCGTAAACAATACTTCATTCAGTGGCTTATCCCTGTCAGTTATATTTTTCAGTTCGGACCATGAAAAGGGAAGTAGTGGGAGCAGGCCTACTCTGCCGGCTAGACTTTGAGATATCCTTTCCATTAATAAAAAATTTTGTGACCCGGTTAAAACGACTCCACCCATTCGCTGTTCTTTATCAACATAGGTTTGGAGATAATTGAAAAGCTCGGGCACGTGCTGCACCTCGTCCAAAATGAAGTTACCCTGCTGCCTCTTTAAGAATCCTCGCGGATCCTCACGAGCTTCATCCCTCACATCGAGATCTTCCAAGCTGAGGTAGGAATGCTTATTGAAAGCCTCTTGTACGAGCGTGGTTTTTCCTGATTGACGTGGACCGATCACGGCGACAACCGGGAAGCCCCTGGCCAGTTCCTTCAGTTTTGTTAATGCAACTCTTCGAATCATGGCTGGTAAACTTTACAAAAATGGAACTATACTCCATAATTGTAAAGGTTATTCGGGGTGTGCATGGAGCAACCGACAAAGTATCATGCGCATAATTTAAGCCGAAAGGGTGATCCATCCGACCCCCAGAAAATAAAAGACCGGTAGGTATAGGTTTCGCTGGTGCTGAGACCTGAAACACACGGCCTGGAGCCGAATTTTGTCCACCGGATTATTTACTAAGGAGTTATCCAAATACTTGATGTCAACTATACTATGTCCCCTTTCTTCCTTTGAGTAATGAAGTAATGCTCCTGGATTTTCAATATTTTGGGGATTCATCGGATAGATTTGCCAATATCATTTAGCAAATCCCCCGTCCTGCTTACGCATAAAAGTAAGAAGAGCTGTTTACCCGCCGCCCATAAATACATAAGATATTGACTATCAATGATATTGGTGCGGGCGGCGGGAATCGAACCCGCCTCTCAAGCTTGGGAAGCTCACATACTACCGATGTACTACGCCCGCCTGTGACTTAGATTTTGAAGATACGAAACCGGATGGTATTTTCAA
>JAPUIL010000124.1 GCA_027297085.1 Verrucomicrobiota bacterium
TGATGGCGTTCGTCTCGCTTCTCGGCAACGTGATCGCACCGCTAGGGAGCCTCTCAGGAATCGTTCAGGTATTACAGACGGCCACCGGCGGGATGCATCGCGTGCAGGAATTGCTCAACGAGCCTCCCCAGATCACTGACGCCGCTGATGCTTCTACCCTGCCGAGACTTTCTCAGGAAATTCGGTTTGACGGTGTGAGTTTTAGCTACACCGGCGAGCAGCAAAACCTGAAAAATGTCGACATCACCATACCCGTCGGCCACCGCGTAGCCTTCGTTGGCCCAAGCGGATGCGGCAAGAGCACCATACTTAACCTACTCATGCGTTATTACGACCCCAACGGGGGCTCGGTGAAGATCGATGGGCACGACATTCGAACAGTCACTGAAAAATCGCTGCATGGCCAGATTGGGTCAGTTCTTCAGGATAACTTCTTATTTAATATCTCCTTTCGCGAAAACATCCGCATGGGTAACCTGAACGCCACGGACGAAGAGGTAGAAGCAGCCGCCAAGGTTGCCGAGATCCACGACATCATCGTTGGATTCCCGGACGGTTATGAAAATGTGGTCGGTGAGAGGGGCGGGAGGCTTTCCGGAGGCCAGCGACAGCGCATCGCCATAGCAAGGGCCATCGTGCGTGACCCGTCTATTTTGGTCCTGGACGAGGCCACGTCTGCCTTGGATCCAGGGACCGAAGCAGCTATCAACGCTACCCTGGAGCAATTGGGACAACAACGCACCGTGATCTCAGTGACGCACCGGCTCACTTCCGTAGTGAACGCCGACCGCATCTACGTGCTGGAGGACGGTGAACTGGTAGAGCAAGGCACCCATCAGGAATTGCTCGATCAAAATGGCCTGTATCTTCGATTGTGGGACCAGCAAAATGGCTTCATCGTAACTGAAGGAGAGCAGGCTGAAGGAGAACAAAATGTAGGTGTAGAGGCAACCAGATTACAAGCTATCCCCATGTTTCACGGGATGGATGGTGTATTGCTTGCCGCCCTCGCCAACAACTTTATGACTGAGCGATTTGACGAGGACGAGACCATCTTCGAGGAGGGCGAGGCCGGGTACAAGATGTACATCGTGGTGCGTGGGCAAATTGAGGTGTTGACTACTGGTCCGACCGGTGAAGAGAGGCAGCTGGCAGTTCTGCGGGACGGCGATTATTTTGGGGAGATGGCCTTGTTGGAAGAAATACCCCGCACGGCTACGGTACGCGCTCGTTCGTCGACTATTCTGCTGACACTGGAGCGGGAGCAGTTCAATCATCTCCTGAGTAGCGTGCCTGATTTGCGTCTCGCCTTCGAGCACATAACGAATGCCCGCCGTGAGGCTAATAAGGTTACGGTTCAGCCTTAACAATATCCGAAAGTAGTCTGCGCGTCCTGCGCGCAAACTCCGCAAACTGCTCTGAAAATTCCTGGAAATCCTGGAAGTCATAGAGTTGGACTTTTCCGACCGATCGGGTGATCATTCCTTTCTGCTCAAGGCTTTTTAGCACCCTGGAAACAGTTTCTCTTGATGTGCCCGCCATACTTGCTAGGTCTTGCTGCATGGGCAACTTGAGCTCGATTATTAATCGATTTTTATCGACTATCTCCGATTCTTCGGCGAGCCGGCCCAAGGCAAGAAGAACACGGCTTTCGGAATCTTTGAGCGCCAGATATTCGATCTGCCGGTCCGAAGCCCTGATTCGGCGGGCCAGCTCTTGGAGGAGATGGACCGAAATGGCGGGATAGCCGGCCATGAACTTCACAAACTCATTTCTGTCGAGGATGTAAACCTCTGTTTCCTCCAAAGTGACTATGTTGGCGGAACGTTCCCGGCCATCTAAGATGGACAGTTCCCCGAATACGTCGCCTTTTTTCAAAAACGCGAAAATCACCTCGCGGCCTTCTTCGCTTTCTCGCGTCACTTTGGCGGCTCCCCGACTGAGCACAAAGAGAAAGTCTCCTCCGCTCCCCTCAGTGATAATGAACGAGCCCATCGGATAGATCTTTCGCCGGAAGACGGAACTCAGATCCGCTATTTGCTCGTCGGTAAGACCCTGAAACAGCGAAACCATCTTCAAGATCTCCAGGCTCCTGCTGGCGAAACTGCCGATGTTCCTAGTAGTCATCTCGGCTACTCCTCATGGGCGGATATTTTCCCAAAACTCTTTTGAATTAAATGGATAATCCCACGGGTGCGAGTAATCAGAAAAAATCTGCGGACCGGTGTGACCTACATCACATACGGCTATGAATTGCTATGTAAAAGTTGCTGCGTCACTGGAATTCTATCACCGATTCGCATTGACAATCATCTATGAATATTGATAATTAGCGAACAGGATAGAGTTTCAAATCACAAAATACATGGGAGGAACACATGGCTTCTGAAAAGCACCGACCAAAGCGGATTTCTTGGCAGCACTGGAAAAGAAGGGGATTAAAAACTTGGAGGATCTGATAGACGTCGTAATGCCTGAGCCCGATGAGACTGGTGGGTATTCTTCTTTTGCTTTAGGTCTCTCAGCAGGCGACCCCCTCCAGCCGAGCGGCGGTTCCAGTTCAGAAATAGACTACACTGGAGCGTTTGGGGACTACATCGTAAATATGGGCACAGGTTTTTCGAATCATTTGAAGGAGTTATACGGAAAGGGCCTACACTAAAGTTAATACAGCGTTAGAACTCTTAACGACAAATCAATTGAATTGGAGGATTTAAATATGACCACTCAAAAACAATTGAGCAAAGAAAAGATCTTGGAAGCACTAAAGAAAAACAAGATCACCACCTTAGAACAGTTCATCGAAGCTCTAATGCCAGATGAGACTGGCGGGTTTAGTTCCGGTATATTCGGGGTGATCGGGATGGCACAAGAAGATCAGTGGGTTGGCTCGCTCAAAAAAGCATCTTTTGAATATGATCCTAATGAACCTGAATCCTGGAAGTTCGAAGGATAGTTGATTCGACGACTTGCCTCATGGCCTCACTATCTACTCTGGGGTGGTGGGGCCGGGAACTGGCTCTTTGAAGTTGGCCAGATTCTGAGCCAGGCTGACCTCCCCGTCAGCAAAATTCCTGGCCCCGTCAAAACTCACGATGAGGGCGCCCTTACGCTTAGGGCGCCCTCACTTTGTTGCCGAGTTTTTCAGTGGCAAGTAAGCCCACTGTCTCCTCGATTTACACTGCATCCAGTGCATCCTCTGATTTGAATCATTCGCTGTGCTTCCTACGTTCTATGGCATTGCTCGATCATCGATAACAGCCACGGGCGTGAAGTCATCTGGTCTACTCCCAGGGTGCTAAATCTGTTAATATCGTCTCTCTGTATTAGGAGAGTATTTCAACATGACTAACCAGAGTCCAGCATGGAGCTGGGGCAAAAAGTCTGACGAGAACGTGATGTTCTCTGATTCTCCTTTG
Organism: Verrucomicrobiota bacterium; assembly: GCA_027297085.1. Taxonomy (GTDB): domain Bacteria; phylum Verrucomicrobiota; class Verrucomicrobiia; order Opitutales; family UBA2995; genus UBA2995. The sequence continues at coordinate 3,420 of JAPUIL010000124.1, forward strand.
CTCGAAGCCATCTCCTGGACAGATGCTTTCGAAGGAAGCACGGGCCGCGGAGTCAAAGTATGTGTCATAGACAGTGGGATAGATAACCAACACCCAGCGATTGCGGGAGCGGTTAGGGGTTGGGCCGAGCCGATCCTGGATGGGGAAGGAAATGTGACAATTAGCCTTGAACCTCACGAGGACCTATTTGGCCATGGTACGGCGTGCTCAGGCATAATTCGCGAGATCGCTCCGGACGTCGAACTATATAGCGTCCGGGTATTGGGCCGAAGGCTCAGCGGCAAGGCGGCAACTTTCTCCGCGGGGCTGCGATGGGCGATCGAAAACGGGATGCAAGTTGTCAACCTCAGCATGGGTGCGACGGTCCAGGAGTACTATTCTGTCTTCCATGAGCTCGCTGACGAAGCTTATTTCAAAGGTATGATTTGGGTGACAGCAGCCAACAACATGCCCATCGTCAGTTATCCCTCCCTCTACGCAACTTCGATATCGGTCGCATGCTACGAGGGGGACAGCTTAAACGAACCTATCGAGTTCTACTACAACCCACTTCCTCCCGTGGAGTTTGGCTCCAAGGGCGTAGATGTAAGGGTAGCCTGGCAGGACGATGGGTACATAAATGCAACAGGGAACAGCTTCGCAGCGCCCCATATAACGGGGATAGTGGCACTATTACTAGAGAAACATCCCGAGCTGACGGCCTATCAGGTAAAAACGGTGCTGCGGAGCCTGGCAAAAAACGTAAGAAAGCCTTAGAAAATCCCAATTGCAAAAGCAAATCTTTTGCTGCAAAAAATAGGATCGATGATTAAGCTCCCAGGGGTCCCTCCACAGTTCATTTCCCTGGACGGCAATCTTTTTTCTAGTATAGCCCTGCGCTGAGTCAGCGATGATTGTTTCGGAAGACTTCAAGATCTACATCATCAAGGCTAGACGGATTGCACGCCAGGTTGGTAATTTCAGGCAGTACATTCAGCGTTGGACAATCTGCATTGGATGACGTTATTATTTCGCCACTATGACCAGTGAGCGGATACAACGTCGCGTGGACCGCCTGCTCGACCAGATTGAAGAGGCAGCTGATCAGCGGGATTGGCAAGGCGTTCGTCAACTCGCGCAAGATGTATTACGGCTTGATCCAGAAAACGCCGATGCGCTTGGTTACCTAGCCGCCGCCGAGCGCGATACTTCGCCGACACC
>JAPUIL010000125.1 GCA_027297085.1 Verrucomicrobiota bacterium
AAATGAAGAAATTGTTTATATTAGGGCTATTCTATTCATACTTTATTTCATTTAAAAAACCTATGAGTCGCCCCCATCAGCCATGGGCTTTTTTCAGCTCCTCCTTAACGCGTATGGCTACGATATGTTCCTGTTTAGGCAACATACTAAAAGTAGTTATGTTAAACCCGTTCTCTTCAGGATGGGCAATTTCGACGGAAGGAGATCCACTACGCAGTGCATCTTGAATATCGAGACCTGAAGCAGGAATTTTCGATCGATCCCAGGTCAATTTCAGCGTTGGAACATTGTTTGGATATTCTGGAATATAATTCTCAACGGTTAGGTCATCCACTGATGAAACCACTTTGGCAATTAATTCGATCTGCTTTTGCCAACGTTTATATTCTTTATCCATATCCATTTCCAGAAACCGCTCCAGGGCAATCCACATAGAAATGATTTCCTCCTTGTTCACCTTCATGCCACGACCGATGCGATCTGAATGCGGCGGCGCGTTAAACCGGGCAGCTTCGATCAAATCTTTTCTGCCGAACAGCAGGCCGGCGCTTTGCGGACCGCGTATTCCCTTACCGCCGGAAAACGTCACCAGGTCAAAGCCCATATCTGTGTAAAGGGACAACCGCTTTCTGGGCGGTGCACTCGCCGCAGCATCATTGAACGTAGGAATACCATACTTCTTGCCGATCTGGACAAACTCGCGGGCTTTAACCGATCCATCGTTCGTGTGGGTATCGGTATAATACAGCATGGCCGTGTTTTTCTTGATGGCCTTGATCAGCTCTTTCCGTGAATTCACAACCACCAATTTTATACCACAATTGATGATGGCGTGGGTATACCCGACAATGTGTTCTTTTTGCACGATGACCTCGTTTTTCATTCCACTCAGATCGATGGGAATTCTTTTGGCCTTATCTTCATCCGTGCCGGTTAAAACTGCCGCTGTGGCCAGGGTCATGGCAGATGCCGCACCGGCAGTGACCATGGCAGCTTCACAACCGAGCATGCCAGCTATCTTTTTGCCTACCGCATCCTGCAATTCCACCAGCGAAACATATTCGTTTGAAGCGTAGTTATAGGCCTCAACCACTTCCCGGGGCATTAAACAGCCTGTCAGGGTGGTGTATGAACCGGCTGCGTTGATAAACGTTTTCAGTCCCAGCTCTTTGAAATAGTTTCTTCGGGGTGCAAGTGCCCCATAAGCCACATTTCCGGATAGTAACCCTCCGGCGGCAAAACCTCCCACCAGCGGCAAGCTGGAGAGCGTTTTTAATAATTTTCTTCTACTAATCATAGTCTTTTCATAGTTACGAATTTCTAAGGGAGGTGAGGTCTTGACGGGATCGAGGTGTCGAGCTTGACGACCGAAGAGCGAGGGAGCGCACTGCTGTGCGTAACAGAGCAAGGAGGAAAGAACACTCGGCAGGTCGGCCCGAGGATGAATCTACAACAAATTCCAGAGAGTTCATTCCAGTATGCATTCTAAATTTTTGGGATTTCTAGAAAACCTTGTAGATTCATCCGCTCAAGGCTTCAATTCCACGATCATCTCGATTTCCACCGGAATATTGCTGGGCAATGAACTCATGCCTACCGCGGCGCGCGCCGGCTTGCCATTGTCTCCGAAAATTTCTGTTAACAAGGCCGTAGCCCCGTTAATAACCGCTGGTTGTTGCGTGTAAGTGGGCGTGCAATTAACCATGCCGTGCACTTTAACAATTCGCTTCACCCGGTCCAAACTGCCGATCTCGTTTTTCAAGGAGGATAATAGGGAAATCATGGTATCCCGGGCTGCTTGGTAACCCTCTTCCGTAGTCACATCCAACCCGACTTTTCCCTTAGTAGAACTCCCATCTGCTTGCTTCGGACCATGCCCTGATAGGAAAACCAGGTTGCCGGCGGTAACTGCGGGCACAAAGTGGTTATTAGGCCGGCCTGCCGTATTCAAAACGACTCCCGATTTTTTTAAGTTAGCTTCATAACCAGGAGTTGCATGACTGGCCGAAAACTTTCGTTTCTGGTCACCCTCCTTGTTCGGAAAACCGACGGAAAAAAGAAATAGAAAAAAAGCGATACCGGCTATCGCAGTAGTGGTCATATTAAACAGATGCTTCATTGGATCTTTATACTGAGTTTATAGAACTTTGTTTTGTTTTATTAAATTGGTTCAAATGGCTATCGTAAATAGCACTAAGTTAAGGCAGGCGTGGAGAATGTGTAATCCGTTTCCATTCGAGAGGGTCAAACCTTGAATCCCGTATCCATTCGACAAGCTCATGGCAGGTGGCATGCAAGATTGCAAGGAATGACCCTGTGGTCGTCAAAGCTTCGGAAATTCATCGAAAAAGCGCTTATCTTAGCGCCATTTGGGCTATCGTTATTCTGCTTCATCCCAGGCTGACTTGGAAATCCCGTTCAAGTCCCACACGATTTCTCCTCCCAAAATTGTAAGCTCACATTCAAGTTTGCGGCTACCGTCCATACGCGTTTCCTCCACATCAATGAATCCGAAATCTCCTTCCAATTGCCGAATCACAGCCACATCCGCCAAAGCACCTACACTGAGGTGACCCAGCTCTTCTTCGATGTGAACTACCTGCGCTGGCTTCCAAGTGGACGCTTCGATAACCTCCTGTAGTGACATACCCATATTGAGGAACTTCGACATTACGTTTATCTGGCTCTTCATACCCCCGTTCATACTGCCCGTGTGCAAGTCAGTGCTTATGGTTTGTGGTTTTACTCCCTGTTCTAAGGCAGGGATGGCCACGTACCATCTAAAACTTCCCGCGCCATGACCCACATCCAAGATGATACCTCGCTCCACCGCTTTCTTCACGAACGGTTTCAATATTCCATTCTCATCGACTATGGATTCCCGCCCTGTTGAATCAGCAAAACAGTGGGTGAAAATATCACCTGGCCGAAGTTCTTCCAGAAAAAGCTGCTCAATGGACAGCGGAGGATCCGCACGTCCAAAGTCGACCATGATCGGCACATTACTTAACCGGCCTGCTTCCACGGCCCGGCGCGTGGGCTCCCAATTGGGTCCTTTAAAATGCGCCAATTTTATTCCTACAATTTCCTCAAACTCCATAACCCGCATTGCAGTGAGCCTCGGATCCATGTCAGCGAGGTCCTGCTCATCGGGATCTCCTCTCATGCCCGCACCTACAATATTCAAAAAGACTTTAACACGCGTCTTGGACTTATCGATGGTCTGCACCTTATACTGCTCAAACGATTTCCATCCTGGACCTCCAGCATCCACCACGGTTGTGACTCCGTAACGCAGGGTAAAACCATCTGGGGGCAAGGCGTTGTAGCTGTTAGCCAAATAATCGCCCTCACTGGTTCCCCAAAACATATGCGCGTGCAGGTCGATAAGCCCCGGAGTGACATACAATCCAGATGCGTCGACTACCAGAGCCGCTTCATTTGAAGTAATACCCTTTTCGACCGCGGCTATTTTATCGTCCTTGATCGCCACGTCGTAGATGCCGTCGATCTGGTTTTTCGGATCAATCACGTGACCTCCCGTCACCAGAATATCATAAGTCTGCCCACTAACAGCAAAAGGAAGAAGAACAAAGAGCAACAAGAAGGCGTTAAGCCTGAATTTACACACAATATCAGTTAGTAATTTTATTAATCCCATAGTCATATTGTTTCTACCAGGCAGCGACTGAATCATCCTCATGCCAGAGTTGCGGCATGGCACGCGTACCCAAAAACGGATATTTTGCCAAGTCTTCTTCGGTTAATTCAAATCCGAGACCGGGTTTATCAGATAAAGGAAAGTAGCCATCGACCATCCTCATGGCGGGGAAACCAAACCACTCTTCCCAGATTTTCTCCTTGGTGCCGGGTTCAATACCACTGCATACTTCCTGAACCAGGAAATTGGGCATGGCGGCATCCACGTGCAGGGTGGCGAGTCCACCAATCGGTCCTTCACAGGCATGGGGCGCCATTTGCACACCTGCCGATTCACAAAGCGCGCCAATCTTCCATAAGGCTGTGATACCCCCCGTATGCACAATGTCGGTTTGAATGATATCGACTATGCCCTCTTCGACGAGCTCGCGACAGTCAAAAGCGGTTACCAGCCGTTCGCCGGTGGCAATCGGAACCGTAGTTTCCCGGGCAATACGGGCCATGGCTTGTTTGTTTTCCGGAGGACAAGGCTCTTCAATAAACATCAGGTTGAGTGGCTCCACCTCTTTGCAGATGATCCTGGCAACTGCCGGACTGGTTTTGGCATGGAAATCAATGCCAATATCGATCTTGTCACCCAGTCCCTCGCGCAAACGGGCAATCGCGTTTACCGCTCGATCGATTGACTGATTAGTGGCTATCCATTCATAAGCTCCCGGAATTCCGCTTTTGAACGCGGTTACGCCCAACTCGTCCGCTTTATCGCGCAATTCCCTCATATCCTCAAGCGTGCTCACCCGGGCATGATAATAACCGCGGACTCCGCGTGCATCCATGGGACCCCCGAGCAGACGGTAAACCGGCTGACCCAGCACCTTTCCGCGAATATCCCACAAGGCATGATCGATACCGGAAATGGCTGAACCCACCACCGGACCTGCCCGGTAAAAGGAATGGACATACATCGACTGCCATAGGTGTTCCACCATCATGGGATTTTTACCCACCAGCAATTCACTCAGGTCGTGGACCGCAGCCATGGCAGCTCCGGCTTTTCCCTCCAGAGTCGCTTCACCCCATCCATACACGCCTTCATTGGTTTCGATTTTAACGAACACGTAAGGTCGATCGGAATTTGGATCGACCGTTACACCAAAGGTTTTGATTGCGGTAATTTTCAGGCCGGATCCACCAGAAAGAATGGCGTCCTCACTCCCGACTTGTGCAATCAAACTGCCACTCCTTAGCAACGAGGCTCCGGAAAGTCCCATCCACATAGAATCTTTAATAAAGTTCCGTCGGTTCATGAGTTTAATTCAGATGTTTCAAAAAATCGTACCGAGCAACGCGACATCAACCAATGTGATGAAGAGTAAGGCGCAGTCTGCAAGCACGCGCGGGAGCGTAGAATACTACGCAACCAAGAGTGTTGCGGGCTGGAACGCAGCTCTTCGCGCAGGTCGATTTTAGCCTTCGTACCGAGCCCTTGGCGACAGCGAAGCGAAAATAACAAGTGCTTTAAGACGTCACTTCTTTTGAAATTTCCATGATCGATAATAAATTTCATTTCACACTGATTCTTTACTGGTTTATTTCTGCACTTGGGTGATGTCGCATTCTGCTCGGTACGAAGGCGTTTGAAACTATGAAGCGATCTGGTAGCGCTTTACAGCATCCTCATTTAATGTGATCCCCAAACCGGGCCCGGTGGGCAGTGAAAGAAAACCGGCCTTAACCGATTCTACGTCCTGGGATAGCAATTCCTTCCTCATGGCCCGGTCCTTGGCATCTTGAGGCAATGGAATCTCCTGCATAAAAAAGTTTGGGATGGAGGCAGCCACTTGTAATCCAGAAGCTGTGGCAATGGGTCCACCTGTATTTACCGGGGCAACGGCCACGTAATGAGTCTCCGCATGGGCGGCCAGTTTTCGGATGGCATCAATCCCAAGAAGAGACACATCCGGTCGAACAACATCCAACGATCCACTTCTCAACCAGGCCTGAAAATCTTCTAAACCTGTTGCCATTCGACCCAGCCCAACCGGAGTAACCGATTCTGCAGCTATACGCTGGCGGGCCGTATTCGTAGTCTGCTTACAAGGTTCATCCAGCCACAGTAAGCGAAAGGGCTCTAGCTCTCGAGCCAGGTAAGCCGCCTGCGATGGCCGGAGCTTGCCCTGGCAATCGATGGCAAAGTCACTTCCTTCTCCCGCAGCCTCGCGCAACCGTTCCAGTAAATGCCGGGTATCACGATAGAACTGGCGTCCGCGGATACCTTCGCCTGGCAACAATAGCGGAACAATAAACGCCCGATGCCCCGCCTCGCTTGCCCGATCCAAAGCTTTAAATAAGTCGCGTTCAGAACTGCCATCGAGTCTGGCCAAGGCCCTTGCCTTGGTCCGCGTTGCACCGGACACGACTTCGTAGACGGGAGCCTCAGAAACTTTTCCGGCAATATCGAGAAGCGCAATGTCCAAGGCAGAAAGAAATGAATTGGTGTTTGAATTATCCGATTGAGACAATTCCCACAAAAGGGATTGCCGTCCTTGCGCATCCCGACCTATCACCTCAGCTTTGCGCTTGATTACCGCTGCCAATGTAGACCGCACATCAAGGCCACCAGGCATTTCAGCCAAGCCCTCGATGCCGGCATCGGTGGATAACCGAACGATGATTGAGCTGCGCTTGCTTACCGGTTCGCGGACGGCAGTTGCCTTTAAACCGGTGATCGCGATAGTGGGATTGGGCCTATGAGTCCGGCCAGATTCGGCGGATGCCGTGAGCCAGGCTCGCTTCATGACCTGTTGAGTTGATAATTGGGGCATACTGTTTTGCTGAGATCAGGGGTTGAAAATGTCATCCGGACGAGACGCCTGAAGATGGGCAATTATCCGGGTTAAAAAAACAAAAGCAAGAGTTCACTAACACAATCAGCAGACTAAGAGGAAACAGGTTTGCCAGGTAGGAATAATTTCCCTAAGCAAATGTCAGCTTTCATCAAAGCACGAACCCTATTACATCAATCAGATATGAGAATAAAATCCCTGCACAGTGGTCGTCGCAACTTTCTAAAAGCAGCAGGTCTCGGCGGTCTCAGCCTGGCCGGTATGACTTCGTGCTCGATCGAAGACCAGATCGCCTATGCCACACAACACGTGAACCGAAACTCCTCTCCGTCCAAATTGAAGATCACCGATATGCGGATCGCGGAAATTTCCGGAGTAGTTTTCCGAACACCCATTGTTCGGATCTATACCAACCAGGGCATTGTAGGTCATGGGGATGTGCGTGACGGTTCCGCCAAAGAATACGCGCTCTTTCTTAAAGCCCGATTGCTCGGCGAAAATCCCTGTAACGTGGAACGCTTGTTTAAAAAAGTGAGCCAGTTCGGCAGCCATGCTCGTCAGGGTGGAGGCGTGTCCGGAGTTGAAATGGCACTCTGGGATATCGTGGGCAAGGCCTATGGAGTACCCGTATATCAATTACTGGGTGGTAAGTACCGGGACAAAGTTCGGGTTTATTGCGATACAACTACATCGCCTGATCCACACGAATATGCACGACGGATGCAGGAAAGAATCGATATGGGCTACACCGCTCTAAAGATGGATATCGGAATTGGTCTCATAAAAGATGTGCCTGGCGCCCTCATAAATTCGCCCTATGGCGACAATACACCTTGGGAATCCGAATATCGGGACTACCGAATGACGAAGCATCCTTTCACCCGGACGCAAATCACCGAGAAGGGCATGGATAAACTTATGGAATTTCTCGATGTGATGCGCTCAAAGATCGGATACGAGATACCTATGGGCACCGACCACTGGGGACACTTCGGAGTGAACGAAGCCATCAAGATCGCCAAGGCAACCGAGCCCTACACGCTGGCATACATTGAAGATATTATTCCCTGGCAGGAAACGGACCAATGGAAAGAAATCACCCAATCCACCTCTACTCCCACTCAAACCGGTGAGGATATTTACATGTTGGAAAACGGTTTTCAGGAGTTAATCGATACTCATGCGGTTGATATTGTGCACCCGGACCCGAATACGGCGGGCGGAATTCTTGAGACCAAGAAAATTGGTGACTACGCCTCCAAACACGGCATCGGTTTCATGCTTCACCACGCTGCCAGTCCGGTATCATTCATGGGTTGTGTGCATAGCGCAGCCGCCACCGAAAATTTTATGTGGCTGGAACATCACGCCGTCGATAAACCCAAATGGGAAGACTTGGTAACCGGTGTGGAAAAACCGATCGTGCAGAATGGTTATGTAAATGTACCGGACACCCCGGGTCTCGGAGTCGAACTCAACGAAGAAGTTGTCAAAGAATACCTGGTAGAAGGCGAAAAGCTATTCGCTCCTACTCCGGAATGGGACGAAATCCGCGCATGGGATCGGCTATGGAGCTGAGGTTTTCAAATCAAATGCTCGATTGTCGATTTTGGATGGTGCTGGGTGCACTATTTTTGCTTCCGCTTCTCGTACAAGCCGATCGTAGCGGCGAGGAAGTTTACAATCTTTATTGCATGCAGTGCCACGGTCCGAATATGGAAGGCGGACAGGCTGCGAGTTTTATAGACGGAGTTTGGAATTATGGTTCCGGGATTGGCCAACACAGACGAAATATTGCATTTGGTATCATAGGCACACAAATGGTCGCTTGGGACAAAGTGCTAACCGATCCCGAAATTGATGCGGTGCTGGAATACATTCTAGAAGCTGAAGCAAATTTGAAGGTCCAACCTCCGCCTCCGCCCACTCACTTTGAAACGGAAGACTATCGGCTGAATATTGAAATCCTCGCGGAAGGACTCCAGCAGCCATGGGGAATCACTTTTTTAGACAAACGCACAGCGATTTTTACAGAATTCGATGGCAAGCTACGTTTACTGGTCGACAACAAAGTCGTCGACCAACCGATCTCCGGAACACCGGCAGCCTTGCGCCGACCTAGCGGAAACAAAATGGGATTCATGGACATCGCCGCTGATCCAAATTACACAGAAAACGGATGGATATACTTAACCTATGCGCACGAAGCAGAACATCCAGTGCAAGGGGAGCCCTTCAATCGATCCGCTTTGCGAGTTGTTCGTGGTCGAATAAGAAACGGCTCCTGGGTAGATGAGGAGATCATATACTCTACCGCTCCGAAACACTACCTGCTCAACACAGGCCACATCGGCTCGCGTCTACTATTTGATCGTGAGGGTTATCTCTATTTCAGTACGGGAGACCGGGACGAAATGATGGTGGCTCAAGACCTAAATGTTCCCTACGGTAAAATTCACAGAATCTATCCGGATGGTTCCGTTCCCGAGTCCAATCCCTTTTTCGCTATGGGCAAAGTGGGCGCTTTACCGACAATCTACGCCTATGGGTCCCGCAATGCGCAGGGCCTGGCAATGCACCCGGTGACGGGTGACATTTGGTCCACAGAACACGGTCAGATGGGCGGGGACGAGCTAAATAAAATCGAACCCGGCGTTAACCTGGGCTGGCCGGTTATCACCCTCGGACTGGACCGCGACAATACCCCTCTAACACCCTACAAGGAATGGCCTGGTATGGTTCAGCCTAAGCATTATTGGACACCCTCGCCCGCAATTGGTGCGATCGAATTTTGCACGAGTCCACTATTTCCCAAATGGGAAAACAACCTTCTGGTTGCAGCCTTAAAACACAAAAACATCCGCCGGCTTGTCCTGGAAGGAGATAAAGTAGTTAAAGAGGAATTTATCCTTCGTGATTGCGGACGTATTCGCGACATCTCTACAGGCCCTGATGGTTCTATTTATGTGCTAGTTGACCTAAGAGGATTTATCCTGCGACTGACTCCCGACACCTTACCATAATGAAAGCATACATCAATTTCCGGTCTGAATCTTGCATGGAGACAAAATACTTTCGCAAAAATGTAGGCCAGATTTTTGTGAGCATTCGTAGTATACTAAATTTCGACAACGATCACAATTATGATAACGATTTTCTCCGCCTTCCATCTTCAAACATCTGGCATTCAATCTGAACCCTTGAACCACAAAACCTTGAACCCTTAATCCATGAAACTTCAATCACGTCGTTCCTTCCTTACTTCCCTGGCCGGTATTAGCACCGCAACCTGGTTTGCCACCTACGCACGTTTGAGCGCAGCCGAAAGTGGAAAGGTCAAAATCACTGACATCAAAACCATGCTTCTGAATGGTCCTCGCACTTATACCCTGGTAAAGGTGGAAACGGACGCAGGGATATTCGGCATAGCAGAGGCTTATGGTTCGCCGGGGCTGGGAATAGTGGATGCTATTCACGGCGTCAAAGAATTGTTGATTGGCAAAGATCCTTTGCAAATCGACCGGCTTTACACCGGTTACCGCTACACAGACGGCAGCGCCCATCACCAGCAGCGCGCCATGAGCGGTATCGAAATGGCACTTTGGGATTTAGCAGGAAAGTTGTTAAACGTTCCAACTTCAACATTACTGGGTGGCCGGTTCCGCGACCGAGTAAGACTTTATGATCACGCCCACCCTTCAGACTTTCTGGACAAAAAGGCCTGTCGCGATTGGGCGGACGAAGTGATGGAAAACCCGAATGGCATAAACTGTCACAAATTTGGCCCTTTCCGCACCAGCCCGGAAGAAGATTTTGGAAAAGATCCCTCAAACCGGCTACTTTCAAGCAAAGAACTTCGAAATCTTCGGAAAGGTTTTGAAAACGCCAGAGAAGCGCTCGGGTGGGACCACGACATCATGATCGGTTGTCATTGGGAATTTGACCTACGTTCGGCAATCGACCTGGCTGAACTGCTGGCAGACATCAAACCACTCTGGTTGGAAGATCCACTGCCCGTCCCCTACTCGGAAAGCTGGAAACGACTGACCGAATCTTCGCCGGTTCCAATTTGCACCGGAGAAAACTGGATGCGCCGGTCGGAGGCCCTGCCTTTCGTAATCAATTCAGCCATCGATATCTTACATCCCGACCTTCGAAATTCCGGTGGTTTCCTGGAAAGTAAACGCATGGCAGACCTGGCCGATCTCTATTTCTTACCCATGGCCAACCACAACACCGGCAGCATCGTCAATGGTATGGCCTCTGTTCAATGGGCATCATCCATTCGCGATTACCTGGCTTGTGAAACGGTGTTCTTTAACGGAGGCTGGATGGACGATGTCATTGTTCACAATGAACCTCTATCCAAGAACGGCTTTGTTGAGCTTACCGATAAACCCGGCCTCGGCATAGAGCTCGATCCCGATGTGGTGAAGGCGCATCTGGTGCCAGGCGAAACCTGGTGGGGTTGAGTTGCTAGACTCAATTACCACTTGCCTCGTTCGGCGACCAAGCCCTACCATATTGAGGATTAAACACGGAAATGGTAGGGCGGTTTTGCCAAAACCGCCGCTCTAGACTATTCGAAATCAGCAGAGTTACCGTTTAGAATGAGTTGCAATAATGCGTGATCCATAAGTTGGGATTTACTCCTCAAGCCCGGATATTATAAATAGTTTAAAATTATTAGTAAGGTAATCATTTTAAATGCGTAAGGAAACGGATCACAAAGAGAATTTCAAACGACAGTCGGAGAGAGCAAACAGCGAGATACTTTCTTTCGCGCAGCAACGTCTCTGGTTTCTTGATAAGTTGATGGGACCCAACCCTGTCTACAACATCGGTCGACAACTGAAGTTGGTCGGTGATTTAGACAAGGAAGCATTGCGCCGGAGCATGAACGAGATTGTGCGTCGCCACAACGTATTGAGGTCGAGTTTCCGCGAAGAGATGGGAGAACCGATCCAGCTAATAAATGACCACCTGACAATAGAGCTGCCGGTGGTAAGCCTGGAGGAACTTAAGGAAGATAAGCGGAAGTTGGAGGCAATTCGACTGGAGAAAGAAGAAGCTGAGAGACCGTTCGACCTGGGAAATGGTCCGCTGATACGTGCAATGCTCGTGCGCATGGAACCGCAACACCACCTTCTGAACATTACAATTCATCACATCGTTTTTGATGGCTGGTCCATTGATGTATTCAACCGAGAACTTTCTATTCTCTATTCTACCTATCGGAAAAATGCGGTTTCACCACTAGAGGTATTGACGATGCAGTACCCCGAGTATGCAGTTCGCCAACGCGAATGGTTGCAGGGAGAGGCGTTGGAAAAGGAAATGAGTTATTGGAGGAGACAGCTGGCGAATCTCCCTGTGATTGATCTTCCTACCGACCATCCACGGCCGAAAATGCCAAGTTTCAAAGGCAGTAACCTAAACATGCCCCTCACCTCAGACTTGACTGAGCAATTGGAGGTTTTGGGGCGGAAGAACAAAGCAACCAATTACATGGTCCTGCTTTCGGCCTTCATGGTTTTGCTCCACCGTTACACGAGTCAGAATGAAATTGTAGTGGGCAGCCCTATAGCAGGGAGGACGCGTGTGGAGCTCGAGCAGATGATCGGATTTTTTGTCAACACGCTGATTCTGCGAACGGACCTGTCGGGGGATCCACCTTTCGACGAATTGCTGGCGCGAGTGGTTGATGTTTCATTGAATGCGTTTACCAATCAACAGGTTCCGTTTGAAAAACTTGTCGAGGAACTACAGCCCGAGCGTGAATTGAACCGTAACCCACTTATCCAGATCATGTTCGCCTTTCAGAACGCAAAGGATGATGGATTGAAATTGGACTCGTTGGATGTAGAAGAGCTACCAAGGGAGGAAGGCACGTCCAAGTTTGATCTGACCCTGTTAGCTCGAAAGCAGGATGGAATGCTTGAAATTAAAGCAAACTACGCCACAGACCTGTTCAATAAAAGTACGATAGAACGGATGCTCGGTCATTACGGGAAATTACTGGAAGGGATCGCCGACGATCCGGGCAAGACCATTTCCAAGTTACCAATTCTGACGGAATCTGAAGAACGACGCATGTTGGTGGGATGGAACAATACAGAAAAAGCATATCCAAAGGACCTGTGCGCACACCACCTTTTCGAGAACCAGGCGAAAAGGACTCCAGACAAAGTGGCTCTTGTATTCGATGGACAAACCATGACCTATGCAGAGTTGGATGAAAAAGCTAACCAAATAGCAAATCATCTTT
>JAPUIL010000126.1 GCA_027297085.1 Verrucomicrobiota bacterium
GAGCCAAGATACTTTTAAATTTCCTCACTATGTTTCCCGGTGCTATCTTCGGATGAGCCCCGCATTCATGAAAACCTGCGGTTTTCAAACTTTCCCTTCAGTCACCGACCCCGAAGCAAGCATCGGGGAATAACAAGTTTATGTGTGTACAAGAGAGAGAAATTTACCCCTATTGCGGGTTAGAGAGAATAAGGGGAAGGAGCGCCCCCTTTTTGACGTCTTTAAAAAATGCCCCAGTATACCTATAAAATTGACTTTCAGAGCGTTCTTCGGTTACTGAAATTCATCAAATCCCGCTATTTATGGTTCCAATCTTACTCTCCTCCCCTATTTATCCCGGCGTAGTCCTCGAGTTTACCGAGGCGCCTTGTGCCGGCACCTCAACGCAGCGAAGCAAGTTTAGAGCATCGCGACACCAACAAAACAAACCGATAACTCCCACTTCTGCGTCCCGTCCTGCCGTGCCACGCCATAGCCTTATTAGGCGACGACGGGAGCTTGTCGATGGGCTCCGTCGCTTTACCGAGTTGCAAACGACATCACCCTAAGCGATTTCCTATCAGTATAACTCGGTATTACTAATTAGAACATAGAAGGATGTAATAATATGGCTGCGATAACAGACATGGTTGACCTTGAAATTCAAGACGGCGTGGCGGTGGTGCGAATCGACAATCCGCCGGTCAACGCTCTCAGTGAAGGTGTGCGAAACGGCCTTTTCGAGGCGGTGCAAAAAGCCGATGCGGACGACAACGCTAAAGCAATCCTAATCATCTGTAGTGGCAGGACCTACATCGCCGGAGCGGACATCAAGGAGTTTGGTAAGCCACACAGGGGTGTGGTCCTCTTTAATGTACAAGACGTAATTGAGGGCGCCTCCAAACCGGTCGTATCGACGATCCATGGAACGTGTCTGGGTGGCGGATTAGAAACTGCAATTTGCTGTCACTATCGTGTGGCGGTGGCTTCCGCGAGATTTGGTTTCCCAGAAGTCAAGCTGGGGATCTTGCCCGGTGCTGGTGGCACGCAACGTCTGCCGCGGATCGTAGGCGTGGAAAAGGCTTTAGAAATGATGGTCAACGGAAATCCGGTGGGTGCGAATTTTGCCCTTGAGAATGGCCTCATTGACGAAATCGTAGACGACCTCTTTGAAGGTGGAATGGCCTTCGCAAAAAAAATCGTCGAAGAGGGCCGGCCGCTCGTTCGAGTAAGAGACGCTAACGAAAAACTCGAGGAAGCGAAAAAGGATCCGGAACTGTTCAACCGGTTTCGTAAAAAGGTTGCGCGAAAGACCCGAGGTTTCGACGCGCCCGAATCCATTATTCAATGCGTTGAAGATACGCTGATAAAATCATTTGATGACGGTATTCAGGGTGAGCGCGACCGTTTCGGTGTACTAATAAAAGGGATAAAGTCGGAAGCCCAACGCTATTACTTCTTTGCAGAGCGACAGGCCAACAAAATACCCGACGTCCCCAAAGACACCGAAACGATACCGATAAAAAAGGTCGGCATGATTGGTGCAGGCACCATGGGTGGCGGGATCTCGATGAACTTCCTTTCGAAGGGAACGCCGGTGACGATTGTTGAATCGACCCAAGAGGCACTTGACCGCGGTCTCGGTGTGGTACGGAAAAACTACCTGCGCGGGGTCAAGAGTGGGCGGCTGACAGAAGCTGATGTGGATAAGCTTATGGGGCTCCTGACACCATCACTGTCATTGGAAGACCTGGCCGATTGCGACATGGTCATTGAAGCGGTGTTCGAAAACATCGATCTGAAGAAGGAAGTGTTTACGAAGCTCGATGCGATCGTCAAGGAAGGCGCCATTTTGGCCACCAATTCATCTGCTCTCGATGTCAATGCGATTGCGGCTGTAACCAAGCGCCCCGAATGGGTTGTGGGAACTCACTTTTTTAGTCCGGCCAACATCATGAGACTCCTTGAAGTTGTGCGGGCGGAGAAAACTTCGAAGACGGTCCTTGCCACGGTTATGGCGCTGGCCAAACGACTGGGTAAAATTCCAGTCGTTTCGGGGGTCTGTCCCGGTTTCATCGGGAATAGAATTCTCTTTAAACGCGGTGTGCAGGCGCAGAAGCTTATCTATGAGGGAGCCATGCCGTGGGATGTGGACGACGTGATTTACGACTTCGGCTTTCCCATGGGTCCCTTCGCAATGTCCGACCTGGCAGGTCTTGACATCGGTTGGGACGTAAAGACGTCCAAGGGCGAGACGCTGCGGGACAGGCTGTGCGAGATGGACCGGCGCGGTCAAAAGACTGGCGCTGGTTATTACAACTACGACCCCGAAACGCGAGCCAAGACGCCGGAGCCCAAGGTCGAGGAGCTAATCCTCGAATTCTCGGAAAAAATGGGCAAGACCCGTCGGGAAATAAGCAACGAGGAGATCCTCCAGCGCTGCATCTACCCTATGATTAATGAAGGCGCGAAGATCCTGGAAGAGGGGATCAGTCAAAGGCCGAGTGACATCGATGTGGTCTGGGTCAATGGCTACGGCTGGCCTGTCTATCGAGGTGGTCCGATGTTCTATGCCGATACCGTCGGCCTGGACAAAGTCTTAGGGAAACTGAAGGAATTTCAGGAGCAGGATAATGATGATTTCTGGCAACCCTCACCGCTGATAGAAAAGCTGGTGGCAGAGGGTAAAGGTTTCAAAGACATGGCGTAAGGGCATGGCGATAAAACCACCTAGCGAGGAATGGCTTAACCAGGTCCGCGAGCCCATTATCGATCCAGGGCGGAACATCGTAGATCCGCATCACCATTTGTGGAGATCGCCAGCATGGACCTACGCTCTGGACGACCTCTGGGCAGATACCGGTTCGGGTCACAAGGTGACAAAAACCGTATTCCTCGAATGCCGGGCCAGCTATCACCAAGGCGGACCGGAACATTTGAAACCGGTCGGAGAAACTGCCTT
The DNA here is from genome assembly GCA_027297085.1 of Verrucomicrobiota bacterium. GTDB lineage: Bacteria > Verrucomicrobiota > Verrucomicrobiia > Opitutales > UBA2995 > UBA2995. The sequence goes on from JAPUIL010000126.1 coordinate 2,942, forward strand.
TGTAGAGTCCATTGCTTCAGCGTCACGTGAAGGGCCAGGATCGGAAATTGCCGGAATTGTTGCGCACACTGACCTGACAAGTCCACACCTCGATGAGGTTCTTGATGCTCACGAGGAAGCGGCGAATGGTTTGTTCCGTGGCATACGACACTCTATTGCCAGAGACCCGCATCCCGAATCACTTTCCATTCCAGGTCGCGGCTCGGAAGGCCTTTCCACCAACGATGCGTTTCGTAATGGGCTGGAGCGACTAGGCGAGCGCGGCCTTAGCTATGATTCTTGGCTTTACCATCATCAGATTCTTGATTTTAAAGCCCTGGCGAACTCAGCACCGGGTACGACGGTCGTGCTTGATCATTTCGCAACCCCGCTAGGTGTTGGACCCTATACGGATCAGCGCGAGGAAATCTTTCTGCGTTGGTGTGAGGACATAGCAGCTCTTGCTGAATGCCCCAATGTCGTCGCCAAGTTGGGTGGGCTTGCCATGCCCGACAATGGCTTTGGATGGGAAAAACGTGACCTACCACCAAGCTCCGATGAGTTCGTAGAAGCACAAGCTCGTTATTACCATCACACCATAAATTGCTTTGGTGCAAATCGCTGTATGTTCGAAAGCAATTTTCCGGTAGACCGACTTTCGCTTTCCTATCATGTACTCTGGAATGGACTAAAAAAAATCGCCGCCCAGTATACTGAGGAGGAGCAAATCGCCCTCTTCAGTAGCACAGCAACCAGAATCTACAAACTCGATTGATTACAAAATGGATTTAGTACCCCACGGCCCATTCACCAGAGATGATGCCCTCGCGCTAATCACTTGCCGCGAATCGCCTCTGGCCGTCTCTAAGGCCGTGATTCGAAAAGGTGAATACGATGTCTTCACTCACGCGCCAAACGACATGCGTGATATTTTTACTTTCTCCAATACGCATTTCAAAGAGCGCGAGTTTCTGGTTTATGAAGACGAGCGTTGGACCTTCGGCGAGGTGCACCGTAAAGCCGTCGCCCTTTCAAAGTCACTCATAGATCTGGGAGTACAATCAGGTGATCGCGTGGCAATTTCGATGCGGAATTACCCGGAGTATTGTCTGGCGATTGAGGCCATTCTTGCTGTTGGGGCGGTGGCGGTCACCTTGAACTCATGGTGGATGCCAGAAGAAATTGAGTATGGCCTCATTGACAGTGGAGCACGGTTTGCCTTGGTGGACCATGAGCGCTGGGACAGGTTCGTCCCTTCCAGTAGCTTGCTGGAACTAGGGGTGGCCATTGCACGCCCTGAAGGCGAGTTACCAGAAGACGTATTGTCCATGGCAGATCTGATGGAGCCGACAGCTGATGAAGACTTTCCAGCCATCGAAATCGATACGGACGGCGACGCGTTGATCATGTATACGTCTGGGTCGACTGATCATCCCAAGGGTGTTGTGCTGACCCACCGGAGCATTATCACTTCTCTGCTGAATTTTTACTGCATTGGCACACTCGGAATGCTGACAGGCGAGAACGAGGAGTTAAGGCAGGAAATCCTGAAGTGGCTCAAAGCAGGGCCCGCTTCGATGGACGATCCTCTCGCGGTTCGTTTGCCGAGGGAGCAACTGCTCGTCAACGTTCCATTCTTCCATGTGTCAGGTCTCCAAACGATGCTTTTCCTGAGTTACCGCTCCGGACGCAAACTGGTCCTTATGCACAAATGGAATGCCAAGAAGGCCCTTGAACTTATTGAAAGAGAATCTCTAACCAGGATTGATGGTGTGCCGACCATGATCGGAGAAATTCTCCATTCTCCTGATTTGAACCGGCACGATTTAAGCAGTTTGGTTTCGATCGGTGGTGGTGGAGCAGCTCGGCCACCAGAACATGTCAAACTGTTACAAGAACGTCTTCCTCATGTAATGCCAGGTGTAGGATATGGCATGACGGAAACCAACGCCGCCGGTGCCACGATTGGGGGCGACGAGTACCGGGCGCGTCCCACGTCGGTGGGACGGCCCAGCGCGCCGATGGTGGTAGTGGAGATCCGTGACGAGGATGGCAACCTCCTCGGTCCTAATCAAGAGGGCGAAATCTGCATGAAGTCGGCCTTGAATATGCGCTGCTACTGGAACAAGCCGGAGGAAACGTCCGAGGCGTTACGAGATGGCTGGCTTTATTCCGGCGACCTCGGCCATCTCGACGAAGAGGGTTTTCTCTGTATCACAGGGCGCGCCAAAGACATCATCATTCGGGGGGGCGAAAACATCACCTGCGGAGAAATCGAAAACGTATTGCACGAACATTCGGCAGTGAACGAAGCAGCTGTGCACGGTGCGCCCGACGACCGTCTCGGAGAGATTGTCTGTGCGGCGATCTACCTCAGGACAGGATGCCACGCCACCGAAGAGGAAATTCAGGACCACGTGGGGTCAAGGTTGGCTGCCTTCAAGGTCCCCAGTCACGTGCACTTCACCGACGACAGGTTACCACGAATCGCCTCAGGAAAGTTCGACAAGCTCGCTCTAAAACAGCAGGCTATAAAACGACTGGAACAGATAGGTTCGGAGAATTGATTATGAATTACTTCCGCGGTTTTCAAATCTCATCTCTGAATGTAGCAACTCATGCATAGTATTAAATTAATCGTACTCAAATCATACTACAACACACGCACAGGATGCTTAATATGAGCCAAACAATCAAAGCCGTGCGCTGTCACCGATATGCCACATTTGATGACGCGGGAAAAACGCTACCCACTCCCGATCCTCTGAGAGACGTACTAAAACTTGACGAAATACCCATGCCCGAATGCGAGGACGGATGCGTTTTGGTAGAAGTAAATTATGCAGGGGTTCAATACCCGGATGCACTTCAGGCTCAAGGTCTCTATCAGTCAAAGCCGAAACTTCCCTATGTTCCCGGGATGGATGTCGCCGGAACCGTCTTGGAGACGGGCGGGGTAGTCCAACGGGCGAAGGTGGGGGACCGCGTCTTCGCGCAAGGCCAGACCGGAGGCCTCGCGGAGATCATCAAGGTCCATCCACAGATGGTGTGGAAGGTCCCCGAAGGAGTCCATCTATCGAAGTGCGCCAACCTGGGGCGCAACTACTTTCCGGCATACCACTCGCTCAAGATCATAGGAGAAGTCGGTGCCGGCGACCTCGTGTTAGTCGACGGCGCTTCGGGCGGCGTGGGAATGGCCGCGGTCGGGTTGGCCAAGGCGTTGGGTGCACAGGTGATAGCCGGAGTCAGCATCCCCGAGAAGAAGGAATTCCCAGTTTCGGCAGGCGCGGACCGGGTGCTCTGCTATGGCAGCGACCGGGAAAGCTATAAGAATTTCAAGAATGAAGTCAAACAAGCCGCGAGCGAGTTGGGCCACCCTGCAGGCGTCGATGTGATCGTCGATATGGTTCAAGGAGAACTCTTCGAAGGTGCCCTGGTTTCGTCGGTTCGACCGCTTGGAAAGATTTGCCTGGTAGGCTTTACTGCCGGACAGAAGCCGATTCGCCCCGGTATGTTGCTTATCAAGGAGGCCGCGGCCATCGGCAGCATGTGGGGTCGATGGGCAAGAGATAATCCAGAGGGACACCTGGAGAACGTCGCCGAAATCGTCCACTTCC
>JAPUIL010000127.1 GCA_027297085.1 Verrucomicrobiota bacterium
CAGCGTCCCGCTGCGCCGTGTATTTCTGGCAATTAATGGCGGCAGAGCGAGGACGCTTTTGCCCTACCTCTTCGATAGTGATAAGGTGGAAAAAGACTCCGAATACTTGTCACGTTTCCCCATATAAAAAATTACACCCGAAGAGTAGTCTGTGTCATTTTCCAGGTTGAGTTACTCAAACTCCAGGTACATGGATTTCTCCAGCGTACTCTGGTAGAAATTAAGTAATCGCATACCTTCCCGCGGCCGGATGCGGTCGGACTTGGTCGCCGCATCAATTTGTTTTTTCACCATCCGGGCCAGATCGTGGGTATGATATTGGGTGAGTTCCAGGACCTGCTTGTTTTTGGCACCTGGAATGATCTCCTCAATATAGAAGCCATCTTCTTCGTCCTCTTCTAAAAAGACATGGGCCTCAGGTACTTTGCCAAAAAGGTTGTGCATGTCCCCCATAATGTCCTGATAGGCCCCAGACAGGAAAATACCCAGGTAGTAGGGTTCATCGGTCAGAGTGTGAAGGGGCAAGTACTCACTCATCTCTTCTTCCAGGTCTATAAACTTGGAGATTTTTCCGTCACTGTCGCAGGTGATATCCACAATTACGGCATCCACAGTCGGCTCTTCGTTATGCCGATGAATGGGTGCAACAGGAAATAACTGACCCAGAGCCCAGTGATCGAGTAAGGACTGGAAAATGGAAAAATTGCAGACATACTGGTCGACGAGGGAACCGCGGAGGTGAAGTAGTTCCTCATGCTGGTAGCCTTTTTTCGGCATCTCGGAAACCAGCTTTCGGCAGATCTTCCAGTAGAGAGATTCTGCTTCAGCCCGGGTTTCCAGATCGAGGTAGCCCAAATTAAATAGAGAGTAAGCCTCGTCCCTTTTCTGCACAGCGTCGTGGTAGCGCTCCAGCGTCGTGAAATTGGATTCGTTAATGAGGCTATACTCGAGGTCCTCGATCACTTTATGCTTTTTCTCGCCTTTGGGCATGTTGGGCGCCGGGTGCTCCCGCTGGCTGATCCGGTTGAAAACTTCAAGAATGAGCACCGAGTGGGGAGCCACGATGGCTCGTCCGCTCTCCGAAATAATATCGGGCACAGGAACTTCCGCTTGCTGGCAAACTGACTGAATGTTGAACACCACGTCCCGGGCGTAAACCGCCATGGTGTAATTCATGGAGCTGTCGAAATTAGTGCGGCTACCATCGTAGTCGATTCCCAGGCCCCCTCCCACATCCAGGAGATCCATGGGGAATCCTTTTTTCTTCAAATCGCAATAATAGCGGGTAGCCTCGATAACGGCATTCTTGATTGTATGGATGTTGGGAACCTGGGAGCCAATATGGAAATGAACGAGTTTTATCGCGTCTTTCATCCCTGCCTCTTCCAGTGTCCTGGCTGCGGCCACCACCTCGGGTGTCGTTAAGCCGAACTTGGCTTTTCACCACTGGAAGTTGCCCATTTGCCTTCTCCCTGGGCCAGCAACTTAACCCGGAACCCTATGCTGGGCTTCACCTTTAATTCCTTTGTCAGGGCGAGGATGGCTTCCAGCTCGTCAAATTGCTCGATGACAATGATGACGTTTTTCCCAAGTTTCTTCCCCATCAGGGCAAGGCGGATGTAGGTTTCGTCCTTGTAGCCATTGCAAATCAGCAAACGATCCGAGTCATCGAGGAAAGCCATGGCCAGAAGTAGTTCCGGTTTGCTCCCGGCTTCCAGGCCGAAGTTGAAGGATTTACCCGCTTCGAGGATTTCTTCCACAACCTCCCGCAGCTGATTCACCTTCACAGAGAAGACGCCTTGGTAGTGGCCGGAATAGCTTTCCTGTTCTATGGCGTTGGCAAAGGCCAGGTTGAGTGCTTCTATCCGATCGCGCAGAATATCCTGAAATCGCAGGAGAAGCGGTGGCTTGAGCCCCCTAGCCAGCGCCTCATTCAAAGCAGCCAGAATCTGGATGGATGGGCCCGGTTTATTAGGAGTCACACAGACGTGTCCGGAATCGTCGATGGAAAAGTATCCGCTTCCCCATCGGTCGAAACCGTAGATCTTTTCTGCTTTTTTAGGATTCCAGCTTGACATTTATGCTTGGGATTAGGGCGGCCAAATCATCGGGTTAATGACTTGCCTTTCTAAAAACACTTTTCTTGAGTGGTCCGTTTCAATTTTACGAATTCAATTATGGAGATAGTACTTAACAATCATTTTCTTACGCATTTTGCTCAGGCCTCAGGAAACAGTGGAATGACGATGGTCATCTTCTGGTTTCTTATTCTAGGAGCGATGTGGTTTTTTCTAGTGGCTCCTCAACGGAAAAAGCAGAAGCAGCAGCAAAAAATGATCGAGGAGCTGAATACCGGAGATAATATAATTACAGCTTCTGGTATTTTTGGAACCATTACCAACGTGAAGGACGACCGCTTTGTGGTGCGCATTGCTGAGAACACCAAAGTCGAGATCCAGAAGAGCTCCGTTCAGGGCAAAATCGATCCTGACTCAGGAAAACAGTCCTCCTAACAACCTGCATTTTCGGACTCCATGAACGGTAGTACCCTTTGGAAACTTATACTCTCCGCGCTCATTGTCTCTGTCGCGGTTCTTTATCTTATCCCTTATCAGGACACTGAGTTTAAAGAATACATTCTGGCGGAAAGTAATCAGGATGAAGCATTTACCGCTCTGGTGGCCGAAGCGGATGCCGCATACCAAGCTGAGGGTTCTGAATATCATAGCATCTATATCGCACTTCGGACAATAGCTCTCGAGCGAGATATCGACTTGTCTCAATATTTTCCGCATCTCTTGTTGGAATCCAGCCTTCGCAATACGGAACGCCGGAACCAGGTGCTGCTCGACGAACTTTTAAAGCGCTCTAAGGCAAGGTTACAGCCCGGCCTCGATTTGAAGGGCGGGGTGGTCTTTGTCTTCGAATTGGATCTGCCGGAAAACGCAACCCTCTACGAAAACGAGGCTGATCTATCCAAGGCCATCGATATCATTGGTGACCGGATCAACTCTCTGGGTGTGACCGAACCGGTGATCCGGACCACGGGCGAAAATCGCATTGAAGTACAGCTCCCAGGAGTTTCCACCAAAGAAAATCCTGAGATACAAAAGGCCATCAGTAAGCCCGCCCGGCTAGAGTTCAGATTGGTCCATCGTACCGCGTTTCCAACAGGACCCAGAGATAAAAACGCACCCATCGGTTACGAGGTCAAAGCGCTCAACAACGAAGACAGGAATGGAGTGGTGCAAACGAGCTATCTCTTTGTGAAACGAATTCCCGAGATTAAGGGAGATGCTATTGAAGAAGCCCGGGCGGTCATCGCCGAATTCGGTGGATATGAGATCCTGATGGATTTCACTTCCGCGGGGGGTAAACAATTTGAACAACTCACCCGTGAAATCGCCAATGGGAATACCCAGACCAGCTTGGGATTGCTGGGCATCACCCTGGATGGCGAGCTCCTAACAGCACCGAGCGTTAGAGCGGCCATTGCTGGCGGGTCCGCTCGTATTACCGGATCGTTTACTCAACGTGAAGCTGAGGAAGTTGCCAATGGGCTAAACAATCCACTCGATGTGGAACTGCGGATAGCCGAGATGTATGAAGTAGGTCCCACCATGGCTGCGGACGCGGTCAAGTCGGGTACACAAGCCTTCATTATTGGTGCGGCTGTGGTTGTATTTTTCATGCTGATTTACTACATGGTAGCTGGCATCGTTGCCCTGGCCGCCGTGATAATCAACTTGGTAATCGTCTGTGGTACGCTTTCGAGTCTCGGCGCCACTGTTACCCTGCCAGGGGTAGCGGCCTTGGTACTGACCATCGGTATGGCGGTGGATGCCAATATCCTCATCTATGAACGGATTCGTGAAGAACTGCGTGCAGGAAAGACATTGAAAAATTCTTTGTTGGGTGGTTTTGAAAAAGCCTTTTCCACCATTGTGGATGCTAATGTGACCACTCTCATCACCGCCTTTATCCTGATCTATTTTGGAACGGGCCCGGTTAAAGGATTCGGAGTGACTCTGGCTATTGGTATCGGATCCACCATGTTCTGTGCCCTGATCGTTAGCCGGTTCCTGCTCGATTTGCTGATTAATACGGGGGTCACAAAGCGGATGCTGACGGTTTCACTTTTCAAAGAGGTAACAACCTTCAAGTTTCTCAACTACCGGAAATATGCGTTCATTACTTCCTGGATCATTGTAATCGTTGGGATTTCGATGACCATTATCAAAAGGGACGACATTCAAGGCATTGATTTTACGGGCGGAGACGAAATTTCCCTGCACTTTCAGCAAGAGCTTTCGGTCACTGAAGTGGAGTCAGTCGCGACCAATCTGGGAATTGATGAAATAAATCTTACCCTTCAAACACCTTTGGGTGCCAATGCTGAAACAGTTTTGAAAATTGCCACGCCTTTTGAACAAGGTCAGGCGCTCTTTGATGGATTGATTGATGCCTACCCGAGCAAAGGATTGACTCTGATTGGGACTAACCAGATTGGTCCAACTGTGGGTAAAGAAATATTGGTTAACGCTTTCGTTTCTATTGGAGTAGCCCTCATTTGTATCCTCCTATACGTGGCCTTGCGTTTTGAAGTTGGCTTTGGTGTGGGGGCGGTAGTTGCCACCGTGCACGACCTCTTCATGACCATCGGGATATTTGTGCTATTTGGTAATCAATTCTCGGCGCCCATGGTGGCAGCCTTGCTCATGATTGTGGGGTACTCCCTCAATGATACCATTGTAGTATTTGATCGGATACGGGAGGAGCTGGAATTGAATCCAGGACTTAAACTGAACCAGGTTGTCAACCTGGCGATTAACCGGACACTTTCGAGGACGATACTGACCTCTTTGACCACCTTGTTGGTCACGGTCTCCCTACTCATTTTTGGAACGGGTATCATTCGGGATTTTGCTTTCACCTTCGTGGTCGGCATCCTGACAGGAACTTTCTCCTCGATCTTTATCGCCAGTCCGGTGTTTTACTGGTGGCACAAAGGCGATCGCCGTCATGTTGAATCTCACTCCGACGTACTGCCGAAGTACGAATGGGAAGCAGGGGGCAAATCCAAGGGCTGATAGACGATGGTTTGGCGAAGTGCATCCGTTAGTGAACGGAAAGTTTCTCATTTCGCCAAAATGCTCGGTGTGCCGCGAATAATTGCGTTGCTGCTGGTTCGCCTGGATATTGAAAAGGACCAGGAGGCCAAGGCGTTTCTGCATCCACGCCTGAAACACCTGGACGATCCTTTCAATCTGTCGAATCTGGCTGAAGCGGTTCAACGGATCCGGCAGGCCATGTCAGCCAACGAGCGCATCGTCGTTATTGGCGATTATGATGTAGATGGTATAACCAGCACTGCTTTGTTGGTGCACGCGTTAAACTCTTTTGGCATTTACCCCGACTTCACCGTTCCCAGACGTTCGGGAGAAGGGTATGGCTTGTCCATGGCCGTTATCGACCGGGCACTCAATGGTAAGCCTGCTGGACTGGTTGTAGCCGTAGATTGCGGAACCAATTCCGTGGAAGAGGTCCGCCACATCAAATCGCAGGGAGCCGATGTGATCATAATCGATCATCATCGCCGTACCTGTGAGGAACCGATCTCAGCGATCCTCGTCAATCCTCATGTCAATGATGGGGAAGATGAACCGTGGAAGAATCTTTGTTCAGTCGGTTTGGTTTTTAAATTGGTGCACGGAATCGTTAAAGCTCTGAGGCAGGATGGTGACAAGACCGCGTTCAAGATTGAGTTGAAGGAGTATTTGGACCTGGTAGCTATGGGAACCATCGCCGACTTGGTTCCTCTTGTAGGCGAAAATCGGATACTTGCTCATCGTGGTTTGAAGATGCTGGAATCAACTCGCAGGGAAGGGCTTCGCGCGCTTTTTCAGGTTTCGGGTATGGAAATGGGGCATCCGATTACTCCCACGGATATTTCCTTTAAGCTGGGTCCGCGGATCAACGCCAGTGGCCGTCTTGCAGACGCGGAAGTGAGTGTAAAAATGTTGCTGAGCAGAAATTTGCCTCATTGCGTGGATATGGCTCGTGAGTTGGACTTAATGAACAAAGAGCGGCAGGAGATAGAGCGGTCAATCGTGGAGGAAGCTGACGCCTATATAGAGCAACACCTGCAAGGCGCATTTGGGTATGTGCTTCACAATCCGGATTGGCACTCAGGAGTAGTCGGTATCGTAGCAGGACGGCTTTCTCGCAAGCACAACACGCCGACTATCGTGCTAGGGCAGGAGGATCAGTTGGCCAAAGGCTCGGGCCGCAGTGTGCCAGGAGTTAATCTGGTTGAAGTATTAGGTGAGTGCAGCGATTTGCTCGAAAGCTGGGGCGGTCATCCCATGGCAACCGGAGTTTCTCTGGATACATCAAATGTAGAGGCATTCCAGGCTGCTTTTGATGCGGCTGTGAAGCAGGCGCTTGAGGGAGAGCCCTTTGAACGGGTAATCGAGATTGCCGCTTATATTGCCGCCGATGATATCTGCCAGGAATTTATGGATACGGTCGGATTGCTGAATCCATTTGGAGAAGGCAATCCAGAGCCCGTATTTGGATTGCGCCGCATACAACTTGCTAAGGGTCCTGAACCATTTGGAGCCAATCACTTCCGATTTTGCATCCGATCTGGGCGTGGCACGTACCTCTCAGGGGTTGCTTGGAAGAAGGCTGACAACCTTCCACCATCCGGTGCCTTCATAGACTTGGCAGTCAAACTGAACTGGAACGTTTTCAACGGGCGGCGATCCCTGCAAATGGAACTGCTCGATTGGAAGCTAAGCTAAGCGCCTAGACTTCTAACTTTCCAACGATGCGTCTGGAGTTCAGGGGTTTTCCGATGAGGCGGAATCGCCGGACCCGGAGTCCGGTTGCTCAACTTCTTCCTCTGTGTTGACTGATTCCTTTTTCTTAGCTGGTTTGACCTCAAAGATGATGGAATTGCCGTCAATGTGTTGTATGATTTCCGGCTGGGCAGTCTCCTCTTGTGGTAGTTGATCAGTCTCCTCCTGCGGGGGTTGAGCAAGTTCTGATGCATCTGCACTAGACACCTCCTCTTCTTCTTCTTCCGGTTCTGGCTCGGGCACATCGGCCACTTCAGAAATCTCCACCGGAATTCCGCTGAAAGAGTAGGAAGACGCTTTAAAGGCCAATCGGTCCATCAGGCTGTTTATCGAATGATCCGCCTGACTACTTGAGATCTCCAGGTAGGTGACGGAGGGTTCCGTGCTTTCCGGCGCCTCTTCGTCTTCCGGTACGGGAGGATCCCATTGGCTCATCTTTATGGTGATGGTTTCGCCGGAAAACAAAGTGAACTTCAGCGACCGGGCGTTTTCCTGTGCATCTTTCCAGGTCTGGGTCGACTCTTCAGCTGCCCGTTCGGCTACTTCCACAAAGCGCAGATTGGTAAACCGGTTCATCAGAGAGGTTATACCGCTCTGTTTAGGTGTCCGTTCATCGGCGGGAAGTGTGCTGACAAAGTCTTTCTCCTTATCGTCTCTTCGAATCCCCCAAGATTCGTCCGTCAAGGAAAACTGAATACCGGCAACATCGTCAGCCTGGAATTTGTAGAGGGTCTTCACGGCCCAGTTGTTGGAGGATGCATCTATATAGGGGCTGGTAGAGGCAAGGTAAGCGGTCTTTTCCCGTCCGAAGACGAAGGCCTTGCCACCACCTGAAAGCGACTTTCCAAAAGTAATTTCAATCAGAGGTGTCCCTGCTTCGGACAACAATTTTATAGTCCCCTGATTCAGATCCAGCCGTGCAAGCCGGTCTTCACGGCCGGTAATCTTGCGTTGAATTTTGGCGTCCACCAGATTCCGGATCAAGGTGTTTAGCTTGCCGAAGTCGGCAGGCAAGTCGAAGAGAGACCTGACGGCCCAATCCCCGCTTTCATCCAGTTCGAGGATTACTTCGGAGTCTTCCTTTGAAATTTCAATCCGGCTGACATCAGCCAGGATACTCTGGTCGACCACCTGCGTGCCTACGAGTGGATCATTCTCCGGGGTCGTGAGCGAAGCACTGCGGATGTAGTATCCTGCCAACGTGACGACAGCCAGGGCGACAGCTACAATGATAAGTGTTCTCAACTTCATGATGAATTCGTTCTACTTACGGTGGTGACGGCGGATAAAAAAGAGTATTCCGGATAGAAAGACCAAGCCGGGAATCACGGTTAAATTGGCAAGAGCCAGACTGAATCCCAGACTTTCGACTTGTTCCCGGAGTTTCTTTCGAACCTCACGGCGTTGGCCACGTTTGGCTGAGGCGTTTTTGTTCAGCTCATCAATTTTCGCCTGTAGTTCCGGGGTGATAATAAGAGAGTTGCCTTCGCCCTGCTGCGATAGAAGTTGGCGGATGCTTTCTTCAAATTCCTGGACCTCGCGGTTGAGCTCATCCAGTTTCTGTTGATACTCGACCTGAGCTTGTCTTTCAATTTCATCCACTACCTTAAACGGTCGTATGGAGTTTCCCCTGGGCCGGATGGAAATCAGATCCTGACTGCCGGACATAAATTCGATCGTATTCCTGAGTAGGTTCAAATTGTCGTTTAGCGGTTGAAAGGCGGTTACGCCGAGAAAGTTAAGCCTTTGGACGGAAAATTGGTCCTGTAACCAGTCGCTATCTGCAATTAGGAAGAGGTTGCTTGGAGCCGCGGACTCTGACAGATAAGAGGCATCCGTCAGGGGCGGAGCGGGAGGGGTGACTTCCTCATCACCCTCTTCGGAGGGAGGCTGAGGTTTCCCATCCGGAAATGCTGTGTTCAAGGTGCCGCGAACAAATCCGGCGATGGTCAACGGATCTCCGGAGGCATTGATCTGAGATGCCATTTGGGCTGGGCTGATCTGGTTGGCCAGCATGGCAAACAGTTTACCTGCCCGAGGAGAAGATTGAATGAGGGGAATGATTTCCAGGTTGGATTCTTCGGTTTTCCCAAACGATCCAGGTTCAACCATGAGCAGCGAATCCAGTTGAGAGAGGATAAATTCGTTTGTGTTCAACGACTCGGCCCCCAGGTTTAACCAGGTGGGCATTTGAATTCGGCCCGATTGGCTTGAGACCAGGGCAGCATACTCCGAGTCCACGAGTAACTCCATGTCATTGAAATCGATTCCATAAGCGGTGAAGAGCTGGCGCAAATTACTGGACACTCCCTGGGGAGGCTGCCCCATCATCATCATCATGTTTTGCGGGTTTTGCTGCGCCTTCATGAAATAACTCGAGGGATCCACGGCGATGAATGCAGGCTTTCCTTCCAGCAGGTACTGGTCGATCTCAAAGAGAAGTTCATCATCCAGGTTTTGTGGATGAACGACCATGAGCACATCTATCACGGCGGGCCAGTCGCCGGCTGAGTTGATCTGGGTAATCTCGAATGTTTGGCGTAGTTGCTCTACGAATACCCAGTCGGCGCTTTGTGGTTGCTGTCCCGGGAAGTACTGGGGTGTTCCTACTACCGGGAGTCCGGAGATAAGGCCAATCGTGGGTTTGTCCCACTGTTGTACGGTGTATAGCGCCTTAGCGATGTCGTATTCGAGGAACTCTTCCTTGCGGTAGTCAAAGACGGAGATGGCCTCTTGGTTGTCGGCCTGGGTCATGGCCAATCCGAAGAACAATTGTTGACCGTTGGAGAGGAGGCTGCCGTTGACGCCGGCCTGGGTGGCGGCTTCCTCTTCCTCGGTGTCCGGTTTTGGATTGATTATGTTAAGGCGAATCATGCCATTGGCGGCCGACTCAAACTGTCGCAGCATTTCTTCAACGCGAGTTCCATAGTTCTTAAAGGATATGGGCAAGCCTTGGACGGAGCGGCTGAAGTAAAAATCGAAGTCCACCGGCTCTTCCAATTTCTCGATCAGAAGGCGGCTTCCTTTGGAGAGGGTAAAGAGTTTGCTGTCGGTGAAGTCCAGCTTCCAGCTGAACAGGTTGGCAAACATATTGGTCAGAATAAGAATCAGTATGAGCAGAAATCCAGCGATAAACTTTTGTAAAGTATTCATAGGTGCTAATCGAATCGGTTGGATTACCGTTCCAGAACGAGGACAGTTAATAGAAGAGAAACAAAAGAGAGTGAGAGGAAGAAAACCAGGTCTTTAAATGCAATGAGACCCCGGGTAAATCCGTTGAAGTGGGTGGTATAACTGAAATTGCTCAGCGCATCTACCCAAGCAAGTGGAAGAAAGGCCAGCAGGTTGGTAAAGACGGACCAACCCAAGAAGACAAGGCCCAGGTTGATGACTATGCTGATAACAAAACTGATAACCTGATTTTTAGTCAGAGCCGAGGTAAAGGAACAAACGGCGAGGAAACTGCCTGCCATGAGTATGCTGCCCACATACCCAGTAAATATGGGCCCCCAGTCCGGATCCCCCAAATAACCAACGGTCATCATGAGGGGGAAGGTAAGCAGGATTCCGGTGGCGATAAACGCCCATCCGGCCAGGAATTTTCCCATGACGGCTTCGCTTATTCGAACTGGCAGAGTCAATAACAGCTCCCAGGTTCCAGACCGTTTCTCCTCGGCCCACAGGCGCATGCCCACCGCCGAAATAAAGAAGGTGTAGATCCATGGCTGCATGGAGAAAAACGCATCGAGCGAAGCCACACGTGCATCGAAGAAGCGTCCCAGGTAAAAGGTCAGGCCCGACGATACCACCAGAAAGACTATGAGAAATACATAGGCTACCGGCGAGCGGAAGTAACCGAAGAACTCGCGTTTGAATAAAGGCAAAATTTGTGTCATAACAAAAATATGGCTAACAGGTTAGACGCCTGCTATTCCTAGGCAGTCAACTCCCAGAATACTTCGTCTAAACTTACCGGTATCATTTCAAAGTGGGAAATGTGCCACTGGTTTTCGCGGCAGAATTTCAATACCAATGCTTCGATGGATTGTTTGTTTTTCGGATACACTTCCACTGCCCCTTCGTTAATTTCCACGGCGGCCACTTCCGGAAGTTCCTTAAGGTCCTGTTTAACAACTTCGAGGTCAAGCTCTTCAAACTGAATGGCCAGAGCATTATAGCGCTTGTTGCGCCGCATGAGTGAGTCCGGCGACTCGTCTACAATCACCTGGCCTTTGGCAATGATGATGATCCGGGTGCAAAGAGCGCGGACTTCCTCAAGAATATGGGTAGATAAGATGATGGCCTTATCTTTCGCCATGGCTTTGATGATTTTGCGGACCTCTTTCTTCTGGTTCGGATCGAGGCCGTCAGTGGGTTCATCCAATATGAGCACTGGTGGATCGTGCAGGACTGCCTGGGCGAATCCCACCCGTTGTTTGTAACCCTTGCTGAGTGTTTCGATCGATTGGTGCCGGACGGAGTTGAGCCGGCAGAGATCGCAAACCCGGTCGATCGCGTCTTCTTTTTGTGTGGGGTCCTCAAATCCGCGAATATCTGCTATAAAGTCCAAAAACTCCTCAACGGTCATTTCTCCATAGATCGGTCCGTTTTCGGGCATGTAGCCGATGCGTTCTTTTATGGGTACCGGGTGTTCCTGCACGTCGAGGCCATCCACTAATACCGTTCCCGAAGTAGGGCGGAGAAAGCCGGTAATCATTTTCATGGTGGTGGATTTGCCGGCGCCATTGGGACCAAGAAAACCGAGGATCTCTCCGCGGTTTACTTCAAAACTGACACCGTTAACGGCGTTGATGGATCCGTATCGTTTATGAAGGGATTGGACTTCAATCATTGGCTATCAATAGTGGTGAAAGAAATTTTGAGAGCGTAGGTTTAGAAAATTGTTTCCACTTGGAAAGAAAATAATTACTGCTCGAACTGAATAGGAAAATTTCGAGCCCTTTTGTCCCCTTTTTCTTCGAATAGTGTTTCTTGTTGGAGCTGAGGCGCCTCAGGGACTTTTTCGTCTTTATGGATGTGGCGTGGAGGTTTCCCCACCTTCCGGGTCAGCGCGATCTCACGTTCCTCAACAATCTGATCACAAATCGCACAGACGTGCATTTTCAACCACATGCCGGTATTACTAGTTTCCTCGAAGTTGGTGGGTCCATATGCGTGAATTCTTCCGTTTTGCAGGAGCCGGTCGTTTTGAGCGAATTCGTCTTGGGAGTCCATATCGTAGACCGCGAAGGTCTTGCCGCCATTGTTTTTTACTACGGAAAAGACCGGAATGTCGCTCGGTCCGTCCGCAATATAGATCATGTTGCGGAAAGGTACGCGTCGATCGGAGTGGCGGATGTTGGAGTTTACATTGATCTCAGGGTTTTTATTGCAGCCTTTGTTTATCTCGAAGATGTAGCGGGTCTTGATGGTGTTATCGACGACCACGCCGATTTGGGATACTTCCCGGTCTGAGTGGAGCCCTAAGTCCTGTTGTTTTAGAAAGTGGGGGGGAAATGGATCTTCGATAAACTCACAGCCGTAGATATCTTCTACATAGGGAGCAATTTTACTGCCTCGGATCATGGCAGCGAGGCCGGTGCTTATAACGTAATGCTCCAATTGGATATCGTGCTTCTTGTATTCAGGTTTCAAGGTCACCAATTTCTGCAAGGACTTGAAAAATTTTGGAAGTCCGAGGTTGAAGACCAGCTCTTTGCCAAGATCTTCAAGCACGGCATTCGTCAGGCCCTTGAGCGCTCCGCCGCGGACGTAGGAAAGCAGGTGATTGAGGTAAATGGTGTCAGGAGATACCGTTAAGCCTCTTTCGGCATAGGAATTCGGCAGCGCATTTACCTCTTCCCAGAACCGCTTTTCATCAATGCCGTATCGATTGAAGAGTGGTTGCTGCATGAAGCCTGGGATGAGGGTTTTGTCGAAATCCCAGATGCAAGCGACGACGTTTTGAGTGTATAGGCTTGTTTCCATTACAAAGAGGACCCTTTATACGGATTGATTTACAAAACTCCACCCATTTAATCAGCTCGGTTTTTCCCACAAATTGTATGGAAGGTATTCCACCCATCGACCCTTACCTGACCCGCTACCAAGAACTGGAAGCGGAAATGGCTGCTCCTGATTTTTTTCAGGATCAGAGACAAGCCGCCATGCTCTCGCGCGAGCACCAAAAGCTAAACGCTTTGATCGAACAGTACGAGGAATTGAATAAAATTCATGGAGAAATTGCGGATACGCGTGAAATGGTGAATGAGGCGGGGGCCGACGAGGAGATTATAGAGCTGGCCAAGGCAGAACTACCGGAGCTTGAAGAGGCTTTCCACAATCTGAAGCACAAGATCCTAATTTCGATGATTCCCCCTGATCCCACCGACTCCCGTAATACCATTGTGGAAATTCGTGCGGGAGCCGGAGGAGACGAGGCGAGTTTATTTGTGGGAGTTTTATCACGGATGTATCAACGCTACGCGGAGCTGAATTCCTGGCGGATCGAGCCCATGAGTAGCAGTCCGTCAGAAGTGGGTGGTTTTAAGGAGAACATCTTCCTGGTAACAGGTGAGGAGGTTTATAAAAAGCTGCGCTATGAATCCGGCGTTCACCGTGTTCAGCGTATCCCTGTCACCGAGTCCGGGGGTCGTATACATACTTCGACGGTTACTGTGGCTATGATGCCGGAAGCTCAAGAGGTCGATTTGGACATAGACCAGAATGATCTGGATATCACCACCATGCGAGCATCGGGAGCCGGTGGACAACACGTCAATACCACCGACTCAGCCGTGCGAATTGTTCATATTCCCACCGGAGAAATGGTTTATTGTGCCGATGAGCGCTCGCAGATCAAAAATCGGGACAAAGCCCTGAAGGTACTTTATTCACGGATTTTGGAAAAGAAGCAGCGAGAGGAGCAGGCAAAGTATGCTGCTCAGCGAAAGAGCCAAGTGGGTACGGGAGATCGGAGCGAGCGTATACGAACTTACAATTACCCCCAAGGCCGGGTGACGGATCATAGAATTGGACTTACCATGCATACCTTGCCGCAGGTGTTGGAAGGTGAGATCAATTCGGTGGTCGAGGCGTTGCAGGAGGCTGAGTACAAAGAAAAATTGGAGGCATTGCTCGATGGGAAGGGGATGGCCTCGTAGTTTGACAACTCCGGTTGGATAATCCGTTGGATGATTACCCTGCTCGATGTTCTGAAAAAGAGTACCCTGTTTCTGGAGGAGCGTGGCGTGAAGGATGCGCGCCTCAGTGCAGAATGGATTTTAGCGCACGCTCTGGACATCAAACGTCTGGACCTTTACTTACAATTTGAGCGGCCTTTGCAGGAGGTCGAGCTGGTTAAGATACGCGAAGGAGTTAAAAGGCGGGCGAATCGGGAGCCCCTTCAATATATCCTGGGAACTGTGGAATTCTATGGAGTGACTTTAAAAACCGATGCGCGAGCCCTGATCCCACGGCCAGAGACTGAATATCTGATAGAGTTGCTTCATACCCGATACTTGAATCGTGAACCTACCCGTATCCTCGATCTGGGTACTGGTAGCGGGGCTATCGCCATCGCGCTCTTAAATGTTTTTCCTGAAACGAAGGCCCTTGCGGTTGATCAATCAGTGGAGGCTCTGGCGCTTGCTGTTGAGAATGCTCAGCAGGGGAAAGGTTTCGAAAGGATGAAGTTCAAGGTTTCAAACTGGTTTGAATCAGTAGATGGTCACTTCGAATTAATTGTGAGTAACCCTCCTTACCTGACCGATGCGGAAATGAAATCTGCCGAACCTGAGGTTTCCAAGTACGAACCAGCCCAGGCTTTATCCGGAGGAAAGGACGGTCAAAAGGATTTGAACGTTATCATAGATGAGGGATATTCCTACCTGGTAGAAGGTGGCATGCTGGTGCTGGAAACCGGTATCGCCCAGCATGCATCTCTCATTGAGCGAGCTAAAAAAGCCGGGTTCGCCTCTATGGAATCTGTGAAGGACTTAAACCATCGGGACCGGTATCTGATTGGGCTGCGTTGACCAACTTTAGCCTCGCAATTGCGTCCGCCGTATCGATTGAAGCTGGATCCCGATTATGTATCCAGTCGGAAAGAATGCGCAGAGATTCACGCAAGTGTATGTCGAGACTGGATTCGTCCTCAAGAGCAGAGACATCATCCGCAGTTGGATTGTCCGGAGTCGCTTCCAGGTTATCGATTATTATTTCCTCTGTGGGAGTGCCTTCTTCCACTTCAGAAAGGGTTACTTTCACACTGGGGAAGAAATCTTTCTCCAACTCAGTCTGCCGGGCTTCGAGCTCATCTCTGAATGCTTTGTCTACCTCTTTTTGCCGTTGTCGTTTTTCGAGGTTGAGGGAATAGGATTTCAGCTCCTGCTTCTCTTTGAAGAAATCAATACTTTCTCTGAGCCAGGAAAACTCCGCTAGCTCCGACTGACGGATCTCGCTCAAAGAGGTGAGCCGCGATTTCAACGGTTCGTCAATGGGATCAAGCTTAAGGCTAAGCTCTGAAGTGCGCCGGCTCCAGTTTACCGGTTTGATTTCGTCCCACGGCATGGCGTGGTCGAGATCTGCCTCACCAATGGGGAGAAACTCGTTGATCGAAGGCAGGGCAATGTCGGCAATCACACCTTTATTCTGGGTGGACTTGCCGTTGGGCAGGTAAAATTTCTGAATGGTCAGCTTGGCTGCACCGGTTGGCTGATCGTTAAAAAAGGAAGGCGACGCCAAGCGGTCGATTTCAAAAACTGCCTGGACCGTACCTTTCCCGTGAGTGGATTTGTCTCCGACGATGAGCGCACGGTCATAGTATTGAAGGGCTCCGGCTACAATTTCCGAAGCGGACGCGCTGAAGCGTGAGACAAGAACTATAAGAGGTCCATTGTAAGCGATTTTTTCGTCGCGATCCCAATCGCGGCGGATAAAGCCCCGGCTGTTGCGCACTTGTACCACCGGGCCGGATTTTATAAAAAGTCCTGTCAGGTCGATGGCTTCTGTCAGCAGTCCGCCACCATTTCGCCGCAAGTCCAAGACCAAGCCTTGAATGCCTTCTTCTTCCAGTTTGCCGATTAATTCTTCCACATCCTTGGTCGTACTGGTGGGAGGACTATCACCTTCATTGATACTGAGGTCTCCATAAAAAGATGGAAGTTCGATGACACCTACTGGAAAATTTTTACCCACGTTGTCCGGCAATTGAAATACACTGGCGCTGGCTCGACTGGCGGTAATCTTTACCTCATCTCGTACGATATCGATGACTTCGCGGATGGAAGGATCCGCGGCGTCGGCGGGAATGACGGTAAGATATACAGTAGTCGATTTTTCGCCGCGGATCATTTTAACGATTTTACGCAGCTTCATATCGATCACGTCCACAGGGTCTCCTCCTCCTTCTTGTGCGACAAATACAATTTTGTCACCCGGGCGTATGCGTCCATCCAAATCAGCGGGTCCGCCGGGGATAAGTTCCCGGATAGTGCAAAAGCCGTCTTCTTGCACGAGAATTGCTCCAATCCCGACAAGGGAGAGACTCATCGATATGGAGAAATCCTCCAATGTGTCTGAGGAAAGGAAAGTCGAGTGGGGATCAAACATATGGGTCAGGGTGGTCAGAAAAATTTCCTGCACATCCACGGATTCCAGATCCAGCAGGTTCTTTTGTAAGCGCTTATAACGTTTTTTTACGGTGTCGACTGCATCGATTTCTTCTTCTTCGTTGAGCAGATCAAAAAGCAATTCGTATTTCAGGCGGTTCTCCCATAGCTCATCGGCCAGACCGGTGGCTGCGATCCATGGAAACTCTTCGCGGTCCACTATATATTCTGCTTCGGTGGAAAAATCAAATTCCTGGTCCAGGCGATTGAGCACCCAGTCGATTCGAGCAAGAACTCGCTCCTCGTATCTGTCATAGATTTCGTAGGCGGCGGTCAGCTCACCTCTCCGAAGGCTTCTTTCCAGGCGGCTGGCGTATTTGTTGACCATCTCATCGCGGTCTATCTTGAGGAAAAACACGTGATTGTAATCGAGTTCCTCCATAAAGCCTTCCAGCAGTTCCACGGCTTGGGGCTGATTTATGAATTTTTGGGAATAATGGAAATTTTCCAGGAGGAAGACCACGGTCTGGGCCTCCTTTTTCATAGCCTGGGTGTATTCAAATTCCCTGGCCTGAAGGAACAGGCTGCCTCCTGCTAGGAGTAGGAAAACAAGGGCTATGCGTGTGCTAAGCTTAAATTTCATAAATGGGGTCATAATTGAGGCGCGAGGCATGAACGCACCTATTCTGAAGAGTTAATCTTGAGGAATTGTGGGATCTTTGTCGAAACATCATCTTAGAATTTTTAATCGCACCATTCTCAAAGAAATCAAAGTCCATCTGCGACCTTCTGGCCCTACAGATATGTTGTGTGTGGTTGGGCAGGGTTTGCTGACAGGGCATGAAGGTAATGGTTTCCGGGCTAAAAAGGTTACAAAAGGAAGTGCTCTCAGCGATTGAGGATTTCCTTGGCCTTATCTAGAGTGCTTTTTTCTTCTTCGGAAAGAGACCCAAATCCTTGGGTGTTTATTTTATCCAGAATTCGGTCCACCTCCTGTTGTAGTTCATTGCGGTTGGTGAAGTTGATGCGAAAGCGGCCAGTGGATGCTTGTTTGGTCTTCTTGTTGGTAATCCACTTCGGAAGCTTAATATCTCCGGCGTTTATAGTGAAATCTCTGTTGAGAATAAATTTAACAAATACCCAGCCGCCTAACATTCCGCCGAGGTGAGCGGAGTGGGCGATAGGAATCCCGCCGCCAAAAGGGGCTAGTTCATTAAAAAGCAGGCCTGCCAGATCGATGAGCAGAAGGATGATCACCAGCTTTTTTGGAGTTATGCGAATGGGAATCACAAAAAATAACAGCAATTGAATCGGTTGATTGGGAAAGTGCATGGCAAATGCCACCAAAAGTCCCATAACGCCGCCGGAAGCTCCGATGACGCTGGCCCCGGAATTCTGCCAGAAATTCACCATAAACCACAGCACTCCACCGACAAGTACGCAGAGTCCGTACAGGGTAAAAAATCTCTGAGCTCCGAGCATGCGGAGGAGAATTCTTCCCAGCCAGAAAAGCATGATTCCGTTGAACAACAGGTGCAACATGCCTCCATGCATGAAGCTGTGAGTAACAAACACCCATATAAAACCCTTCTCGACCGCATAGTTGGATAAGGCGAATAAGAGATGGAACACCGGACTTTGGAACCAGTTCGCGGCCAAATTTTGGATTATAAATACACCTGCAATACTGCCGAGTAGCCAGTATAGGGGTTTCAACGTCGATGGACGGTATTGCGGTTCACGCATGTATGGGCGGTCATATAGCATGGTATTTTAAAGGAAAGAGCCGCTAGCCTAACTTGTGGCCCAGTAACTCTGAATGCCGAGCACCCTTTGCGGATGATTAAGAAAGTGCAAACTTTTCGACAATTTTTTCGGAATAAAATGAAAAACATCATTCTTGACAGGGATATTAGATTGATAAGGGTTTGTCCTCTTATGGCAGACATAGACGCTAAATGGCCTGAAAATGCAGGCGGAAAATTCTACGTAGACGACCAGTGCATTGACTGCGATCTGTGTCGGGAAACCGCTCCGGATTTTTTTACCCGCGATGAAGACGGAGGCTATTCTTACGTTCACAATCAACCTTCTGAGCAAGAAGGAATCGATCAGTGCATGGAAGCACTCGAAGGGTGTCCTGTCGAAGCCATCGGTGATGACGGGGACGAGTAAGTCCTTCCAGTTTTAGCAAATGAACAAGCTCTTTCATTTGAAAGGGCATATTTTTTGCCCGGGAATCAGGAAAACCGTTTCCAGAAGGAAGGCAAGAAGAGGGCCATTATGGCGTAGAGTTCAAGCCGGCCCATAATCATGAGAAACGATAAAAAGTAATTCGAATAGTCACGAAGGAAACTAAAGTTTTCAGTGGGTCCAAATTCCTTAAACCCGGGGCAGATGTTGAAGATACAGGAAAGGATGGCTGAAATACTTCCTTGGAAAGATGACTCGGGTTCCAGTAGTAACATCACCGGTAAGCTGAAAAAGATTACCCCGACCATAAGTAGCAGATAAGTTACCACACCTTCCCGCGAGTCTTTGTTCAGAACTCGACCATTCATCGTAATGGGCCGAATGATACGGTTGCTATAGGATCCTGCGACCATCCGGACGGCGCACTTAACCGCTACAAGTATTCGGGCTACTTTCAGTCCACCGGCGGTGGAGCCAGAGCAGCCTCCAACTGCCATCAGGGCTAATAGAATGACTTGGGCTAACAAGTGCCAGGTGCCAAAATCTTCGATGGCGAAGCCAGTAGTTGTCATTATGGACACCACCTGGAATACGCTGCCGCGAAAGGCGTCATGCCAGTCTGAATACAGGTCATGACCTTGTCTTCGTCCTCATTAGTGGCAGCCACAAAATAATCCGCACTGCCAACGCGCTCTTCCTCCAGAACACGCAGGGATGTGGCATCCCCATGAATCACCGTTATATCCGGAAACCGTTCCGCCAGCCGGTGTTAGATCTCTTCATCCTTTTCAATCAGGCGGATTTTGAATCACGAGATTCTGCTTATCGCTTGCGTGGTTACATTGATTTTACAAGTTCCTGGGTATGCCTCGCATCGCGCCCAAAGTGATTATCTTCAGCCTGTTTGAACCGGCCAGCGACTTGCCTGGCGAGCAGAAGCTCTTCACGGACCGTATAGGGTTTTCGGAAACCTACGAAATTCCGGGAGCAATGGGGGATTTATTTATGAATTCCGATGGGGTAGGAGCGCTGCTACTTGGGATAGGGGCCACTAAACCTGCAATCAGTTTAATGGCCTTGGGCTATGACGAGCGATTTGACCTGACCGAGACCTATTTTTTAATCGCCGGAATTGCTGGTGTGAATCCGCATGCGGGGTCACTGGGATCCGTGGCCTGGGCGCATTTTGCGGTGGATGGGAATCTGGCGTTTGAGATCGATGCTAGAGAAATGCCGGAGGATTGGCCGACGGGAATCTTTCCTTTGGGTGCCAACGAACCTTACGAGATGCCGTATCGTGGAGAGGATGGAGTGTTCCTCAAAGATGAAATAATCGAGTTGAACGGCAAACTGATGAACTGGGCCTATACTTTAACAAGAAATGAGCCGTTGCAGGATTCGGAAGAAATGCGTGCAAACCGGGCACTTTATACGGATCATGCGGCGGCCTTGGAAGCTCCCTCAGTTCTTCAAGGAGATGTGCTGGCCTGCGAGCGATTCTGGCATGGCAAGTACTATACGGATTGGGCCCAGAGATGGGTCAAACTCTGGACGGAAGATCAAGGAATGTTCGTCATGTCGAGCATGGAGGACATGGCGGCATTGCGGGGTTTGAAGGCACTGGAAATGCAAGGAAAGGTTGATTTTTCCAGAGTCATGGTGTTGCGGTCGGCCAGCAATTATTGCATGCAGCCACCGGGGAAGACAGCCATTGAGAATATGACTTCCGAGGAGTCCGAGGAGGATCGTTATCCCGGTTATTTACCGAGCCTGGAAAATTTATTTAGAGTAGGCTCGAGGGTGGTGGAGGAGCTGGTAGATGGGTGGGAACGCTGGGAAAAGGAAGTTCCTTGTTTTTAGACTTGGAACCTGGTGTTGAGCTTACCTACGTTTGCTGCTTTCTTTTTCCGCAAATCTTATGGCACTCACCAATTCTCCCAAAGTAGGTATTGTGATGGGCAGTATATCAGACTGGCCCGTTTTTAAACGCTCTGCCCAGGTTCTTGACGAACTCGGCATTCCTTATGACAAAAGGGTACTGAGTGCTCACCGCACTCCCAAAGAACTGGAGGCGTGGATAATCGAGT
>JAPUIL010000128.1 GCA_027297085.1 Verrucomicrobiota bacterium
TACCGGCGTGATTTCCCTTCCTTCTTTTTAGCCTCAAGAAAAGGCAGTACGAGGTCACTTACCCTTGCGCTCCGTTCTGTGGCTTCTAGGTGCTTCTTTAGAAATTCTGCCGCTTCCGTAAGTGTCCTGCCATAGGGGCGAAGAATCTCAGCAGCTTCGTACGCTTGTTGTTTCAAAACCTCATCCAGCGTTACCGCTACTTTACGGCCAAGGTTGATGTATTCGACTTCCTTTATTCGCAGGAAATTTTCGGCGTCTTTCTTAGTTCTGAATTTACGTGAAATCCTTTTTTTGCCTGAATCAAAGAAAACTCGCCATTTGTAAGGGGGTTCTCCGTTGTACGGTTTTTTGGTGGGCCTACCCATGGGGGCAATAAGAATTCAAAGGGGGCAATACGGCAAGAAAAAACTGCCTTAAAACTGCCTTAATGCCTTCTATGCCCCGTAAACATTAAACGTTTTACGGTTTCCTAAACCGCTGATCCAAGTTCGATTCTTGGCGGGGATACCAATTATTGAATACAGAAGTTAAAAGGCTGAAAGTTGAATTTGTGTCCTAAGAACGGATAAGCAAATAATCTCGTTGATCGAAACGTCGCTCATCGAAATTTCTACTCGTTCGGGGCGATATCGAGTTGTTTCTCTTTCAGGCTTTCGGCTAGGCCGGTGAGGTCATCCAAATATGCCTCCATTCGTTGGAGGTGTTGCCCTAGATTGCTGGAATCCATGTCCTTTATTTTGGCTAGTTCACAGTGTCCTCGCATGAGAAAAATGAGCTGGTTTAGGTCGTGGACGAGCTTGCGGAATGAGTCCGGTTCTGGAAGTTGGGGGTCCATTGTTTTATCAACGCTAATTGCATTACTCCTTCTGACACTTCATGACAATGGTATTTGCTTTTACTTTTTCCAGCGTCGTCTAGGTTTTTGAGCTTTAGCCTATGTGTCAATTGAAAGTTCAAGCGCTCTCATTCCTGGATTACGGACCCTTCGATCTGGATATTAAATCAGGCGAAGTGTTTGGAATCAGTGGAACTTCCGGTTCGGGCAAGTCATTGTTTTTAAAAGCGCTGGCAGATTTAATCGTGTCGAAGGGCCAGGTATCCCTGGCTGGTGAAGCGCGTGAGGCTGATACCGCCTCCGACTGGAGGAAGAAAGTCATGTTGGTGCCGCCGGAACCTCAGTGGTGGTTCGAAAAAGTGGGTGCCCATTTCCCCGGAAATTCTCAGGAAATCGCTTGGGAGTCCTTTGGATTGGCAGAAGACGTTTTGTCTTGGCCGGTGTCCCAATTATCTTCCGGGGAAAAACAACGGCTGGGCCTGGCCCGTGCTATGGCTCGAGAACCTTTGGTTTTGTTGCTGGATGAACCAACAGCCAACCTCGATCAGAATAGTGCCGAAAAGATTGAGAATTGCATTCTGAATTATCTACACAAAAAGAGAGCCTTAGCGGTTTGGGTATCTCACGACGAGAAACAGCTTGAGCGGGTCGCAACGAGTCGAGCTGTCATGGAAAACAAGGCACTTGTAGAAATGGAGGTTGCCGAATGACTACCATTTCACTGTCGCTCTCTGATCTAGCCATTTCTTTGATCCCAATTGGGCTTCTAACAGCACTGATCTTTTTTCAGCGGCTCGATCTGACCCATTCTATCCTCGTCGCCACGGTCCGCCTGGTATTGCAGCTGAGCTTGGTTGGACTGGTATTGAAATTTGTCTTTGCCGAATCGAATCCATGGCTGATCGCCTTGATCAGCTTGGTGATGCTGAGCGTAGCTAGCTACGAAATTATGGCCCGGCAGAAATACCGTTTAAAAGGGTGGGGCGCCTTACGGATTGGTAGCATCACGCTGCTCATTTCTTCCTTTGCCGTGACGTTGTTTGGCCTAACTCTGGTGATTCGTCCTGCGCCCTGGTACCTGCCGCAATACGCTATTCCGCTTTTTGGCATGATCCTGAGCAATACCATGACCGGAATCAGCGTCGGCATGGATCGTCTGACAACGAGTATTTTCCAAAACCGGCAAATCGTGGAGCAACGTCTTATGCTAGGCGAAACGATTTGGGAAAGCATAGGAGAATATATTCGCGACTCTCTCAGGAGCGGAATGATTCCGGTCATCAATGCTATGGCGACAGCGGGAATTGTTAGTTTGCCGGGAATGATGACCGGCCAGATCCTGGCGGGGGCACAACCCACCGAAGCCGTCAAATACCAGATCATGATCTGGGTTTTCATAGCTGCCGGAACCGGCTTTGGAATGGTTGCTGCCATCTATATGACCGCCGCCAGTCTCTTCGACGATAGGGCGAGGCCGCATTTCGAGAGGTTTCGGAAAAGAAGTTAGGAGACAGGAGATAGGAGTGAGTAGACGGGGCGAGGGACGAGAGACGAAGGGACAGGAAGAAGACAATTATTTCATCAATTCCTTCAACTCATCCAGGCCAAGGCTAGTGCTCGCAGCCTCGCTCTCTTCAAACAGCCCTTTCAACAAGTCGGCCTTCGATCGCTGAAGCTCGAGAACCTTTTCCTCCACACTACCTGAGACGATCAGCTTGATACTGGTAACAACCTTCGTTTGGCCAATGCGGTGAGCACGGTCAGTGGCCTGGGCTTCCACGGCAGGATTCCACCAGGGGTCAAAATGGATGACCGTATCTGCCCCGGTCAGGTTGAGCCCGGTTCCGCCTGCCTTTAACGAGATGAGAAAAACGGGAATGTCTTCGTTGTTGTTAAACCGGTCCGCTTCTCCCAGACGATCCTTAGTCGAGCCGTCTATGTAGCAGAAAGGGATCTCCTGTTGGGTCAGCTCTTGTTTGAGTAAGGATAAAACGGATACAAACTGTGAGAAGACAAGAATCCGGTGTCCTCCGTCTGTGGCTTCATCCAGGATTTCACGAAACGCCAACCACTTTGCGGATTGTTCCGCTTCGAAGGATTCGTTCAGAATACGTGGATCCGCGCAGACCTGGCGAAGGCGAAGCAACTGGGTAAAAGCAGCCAGTTTGAGCCGTCCTTCCTTAGCTCCTGACATTTCCAGATTGAAAATATCCTCTTCACTTTTCTTACGGACGGATTCGTAGAACGATTTTTGTTCTGTAGTTGGATCGCAGTAGATAACCTGTTCGATCTTCTCCGGAAGCTCGGGTGCTACTTGCAACTTGCTGCGTCGAAGGATGTAGGGCGCGGCTTGCTGGCGCATCCGCTGGTGATACCAGGCTCGTTCATCGTTGTTAGTGCCCTTCGGGATTTTGGCCAGGTATCCGGGGAGTAGAAACTCAAAAAGGGATTGCAGGTCCTGAATGGAGTTTTCGATCGGTGTCCCTGTAAGCAGGAAACGTCCTTTGGATTTCAAGGCACGAAGCGAACGCGCGTTCTGTGTTTTGCGGCTTTTAATGTGTTGTGCTTCATCCGCAATGACAGCAACGAATTCATAGGGAGCGATCCAGTCGATGTCGCGCGTCAAGGTGGTATAGGATGTAAATATTATATCCGCATCTCCCCATTCAGTCACACCCTTTGCTCTGGATGGACCGTGGTGGATACGGGTCTTTAATCCAGGAGTAAACCTCCAGCCCTCTCGTTGCCAGTTGGTCAAAAGTCCTGCCGGGCAAACAACAAGGACCAGTCCTCCCGAGTTTTTTAAGAGTGCTTCGACTAGCCCCAGGGCTTGCAGCGTTTTTCCCAAACCCATCTCGTCCGCGAGAATTCCCGCCAGCTTGTGCTTGAAAAGATGATACAGCCAGGCTGTGCCGATTTTCTGGTAGAGCCTGAGTGTATCGGACAGGGTCTCGCCGACAGGAGCTTCCTGCAAAGCCGAAAGATTCGTGAGTGCCTGACTGCGAGTCTTCCAGGACTCGGGGGTTTCAAAGTTGTGGACG
>JAPUIL010000129.1 GCA_027297085.1 Verrucomicrobiota bacterium
GACGGCCTCTTGAGTCGATAAGGGCTCCACCGGAGTTGCCCGGGTTGATCGAGGCGTCGGTTTGAATAAAGCTTTCGTAACCGTCTTCACCGTAAATTCCGATGGACCGGTTGGTCGCGGAAACGATACCCTGGGTTACCGTGAGTCCGACCCCCATAGGATTTCCGATGGCGAAGACCACGTCACCGACCTCGATGTTGTCGCTGTCGGCAATTTGAATGGCGGGTAGATCCTCGACTTCGATTTTGAGAATGGCGACATCGGTCAATGGATCCCGTCCTACAATGGTTGCTTCCAGTTCCCGGCCATCGCCGATAAGGACCAGGACTTCGTCCGCATCTTCACCTTGCTCGTTTATTACCACGTGGTTGTTGGTAATAATATAACCGTTCTGGGATATGATTACACCCGAGCCAATTCCTTGTGGCATTCTCCGCTCTTCGGGTTCTGTGTTTTGGTCGTAATTGGGGACAGGAACACCAAAGAAACGACGCAATAGTTCTTCTTCGGGAGAAAGGCCTCTGGAGGCGGCAACCCGCACGATCCGGGCGGTATGCACCGCGACCACGGAAGGCGTGGCTGTTGCTAACATGTTAGCGTAGCTTTGCGGCATGAATTTCTGATTCCGGTCAATTGAAGAACTGTCGGTATTTAACTCGATGTTGTCAGCCTGAGCAGGGGCCACAAGCAAGCCAGCGAGTAGACTGATTAGGTAGAACATAAGATGCGGTCTTTTCATTATAAACGTGGTAACGAAGTTATCCTATAAATGGATGGTAATTCATTGCTTCTCTACTTAAGCGTATCACAGATTTCCGGTTTGTCTAATTGCCCTGAAACTGTCGATTGGACCACTGTAGAAGACAGGCACCTTGGTGGTGATTCTCCAGGTGCTCTCGGTTCGGGAGCAAGCTCCCTCCTACATTTTGTCGAAGGCATTTTACTAGGATTCTCAATTTTCAATCCGGAATTTTGTGAGTGTTTTGGGTATCTATCGGAGGAGAATATCGCTTTGAAATAGGTTAAGTGCGAATGAATTCAATCAGTTGACACTGTGAATTGAAATGTGGTTTCCCGATATTTTCTAATTTTTCCAGAAGAACTATTCAGTACATAAACCGCGTCAAGTGCATAGATCTGTAGGGGGCATTTCTGAGCGTAGCTTCTTGGGTAAAAGAGTGGGAAATAGTCCAAATCTATTGCTCAGATGAAAAACAATTCATGGAATTTGCGTTTGATTTGTTGGGCTTATCCGGCACAGTGGATGTTTCTACACTAATCTGCTGACCCTGCCCCTAACCCGCATTTCTCACCAAATGCGCACCAAATGAACTAAGGTGATGAAAACGGACGACTCATGAATTTATTTCAAAATACACACTGTAGACATTCGTTTCGCACGCATTTTTCAGCCTTCGCCCTAAAGGCTACGGTCCGACACGGCGGGCTGACATGCCGAGTGTTCCTCCCTCCCGGCTTAGTTACGCACGGCAGTGCGCGCCCTCACCTACCGGTCGTCATCCTCAACATCTCAACTCCGTGAGAAGTCCGGGCTAAGAATGTTCAAGCAATTTACAACGCCGCGTTATTGGCTTTTTGGTCCTACTCTGTGCCTGCTGAGTGGATGCGCGGTGCATAGGGTTGATGAAGAGGCGAATCTGTTAGAGGTGGAAGTCCCCGCGAGTTTTTCCGAACCTGCTACAGGCGCATCTCTTCCAAACGATTGGAACTATTCCTGGTGGGAATCTTTCGAAGATGAGGATTTGAACCGTCTCATTGAAACCGGATTAGCCACCAATTTCGGGCTCAGGCAATATGTAGCGCGCATCGAACAGGCAACTGCCCTGGCTCGCCGGGCTGGAGCAAATTTATATCCATCCCTGGATCTGACTGCCGGTTATGGTTCAGAATGGGATGGGAAAACCGGGGCGAGAGAGAGCCGGGATCGCACAGACTCTTCCGGCCTGGGTGTGCTCCTTCGGTGGGAGCTCGATGTTTGGGGCCGTTTGTCATCTATACGGCGAGCTGAGAATATGGCCGCTCAAGCAACGGTAGAAGATTGGCTGGGAGCCCGGCTTCTTTTATCCAGTGCCATTGCTGAAACCTATTTTGAAATCAAAGAGAGACTCCGTCAGCTAGAGGTGATTCAGGCACAGTTGGAAATCAATGAATCCTTGCTAAAGTTGACTACCTTGCGTTTCGGTCAGGGGCAGTCGTCTATTGTGGATGTCTTGCAACAGCAGGAACAACTGGAAGCAACTTTGGCGCGCGTGCCGTTGACTGAAGCCCAGATTGGTCAACTGGAGTATTCGCTGGATGTGTTGCTGGGACAAACTCCCGGAGCCGGTGCTATGGTGACATCCAGCTTCCTGGGTAGGCCGCCGCCGTTGCCTTCCGTGGGTATCCCTGCTCAATTGCTTACCCGTAGGCCGGATCTAAGGGGAGCGCAGAAACGGGTCTTAGCATTTGACTACGACGTGGGTGTTTCCGTGGCTGATCAGTTTCCATCGTTGGTGCTTGGAGGTTCGATTGATTGGAGGGGTGATCCCAGTTTAGGTGATGAAATAACCGCTGTTTTCGCCAGATTGGCTGCGCCTTTGTTTAACGCAGGAGAACTCCGCGGTGAAGTGAGTTTTCGGAAAGCGCGTTTGGATGAAGCGCTGGCGGGGTATTCAGAACGCTACTTATCCGCCCTATTCGAAGTGGAGGCTGCTTTGCTTGAAGAACGTAAGAATGAGGAGCGGCTGGTCCTGGTGGAAAAGCAATTGGACACTGCCCAGAGGCTTCTGAGTGAGGCCCGTAACCGGTTCAGCCAGGGGCTTACCGATTATCTGCCCGTATTTACTTCCCTGAGTATTGTGCAAAACCTCGAACGCGAAGTGGTCAGTTCACGGCGAAGTGTTTTAAGTGCACGTGTCGGCTTGCACCGCGCGCTTGGAGGCCCCATTCTTAATCCCGATACTCCTGTTCTACTTTCTTCCCTAAATGAATAAGAAATCCATTTTCGGCACTCTAATTGTCATTGTTCTGATTCTCGTCCTAGGCGGCGGAGTAAGTCTCCTATTACTTTGGACGGGCCCGGAATTAGCGCCCGAAGAAAAAACCAGCTCTGCTAAGATCGTGCAGACGATTCCGCTCGTGCCGCATACTCATTCGGTGGCGGTAAGTGCCTTTGGAAGCGTTATTCCGGCGAGAACGGTGATCATTAAACCACAAGTATCAGGGCAGGTGGTTTGGCAAAGCGATGCGATCATTATTGGTGGGCATGTGAGGGAAGGTGACGAGCTCATTCGAATCGATCCCAAGGACTACGAACTGGCCCTCTCGGAAGTCCGGTCCAATTTGGAGCAAGCACGCTTCGAGCGCGAAGTGGAAAGTGGCCGCCAGGTAATTGCCCTACGTGAATGGAACGAGCTGCAATCGGACTTGGATATGGAAGACGTCAACCGTTCCCTGGTGTTGCGTGAGCCGCATCTCCGGCGCGCGGAAGCGCTTATGGAAAAGGCTACCAACGATATCGAAATCGCAGAGTTGCACCTCTCCCGCACGGTTATTCAAGCACCATTCAATGCGATGGTAGTCAAAGAATCCGTAGAAGTCGGGCAATTGTTGAGTCCAGGATCGGAGATTTGTGAACTCGCCGGCACGGATGAATTTTGGATCCAGGTGTCCCTTCCATTTTCTCAATTGAAATGGATAAAATTTCCAGAGGCTGGTCAGTTAGGCGCGGAAGCGCGTGTGATTTTGGATACCGGAGATGGAGAATCGACTGTCTGGAAGGGGAGGGTAGTTCGACTTTTAAGCGACTTGGACCCTTTAGGCCGTATGGCTCGACTGGTGGTGTCGGTGTCTGATCCCTTGGGGCTTCAAGACTCAGAAAGTGAATTACCCCTGCTTTTGGGGAGTTATGTGGAAGTGAAAATCGATGCTGGTGAGTTGGAAGATACTTTGACGATTCCCCGGGAAGCAATGCATGAGGGAAACCAGATTTGGATCGTAGGCGCGGATCTTTTATTGAGGGTACTCCCGGCCACGGTTCTCTGGTCCGAGAAAGAAACCGTAATCATTTCCAACAACCTGGAAAAGGGCGACCAATTGATTGTGAGTGACCTTCGGGTAGCTCTTCCAGGAATGGAAGTGGCTCCTCAACCCTCTACTGCATACCCCGAACTCGTAACTGGAATTCAATAGGAAGGCTAAAATGGACCGTAATCCCTATAATGATACTTCTTCGGCAACTGGCATTATAGCTTGGTTTGCCCGTAACCATGTGGCAGCAAACTTGTTGATGTTAGCTGTGGTGGTTGTCGGCGTGGTCGTCGCTAGAAATATTCGTCAGGAAATTTATCCTCGTTTCGAGATCGATACGATTGAGATCGATATGCAGTACCGGGGTGCTAGCCCGGAAGAAGTAGAACAGTCTATCATCTTGCCGATTGAATCTGAACTGCGAGGCATGGAGCTTACTCGACGAATAGAATCTACTGCCACTGAGGGAAGGGCCAGGGTTTCGGTCGAAATCATGCCCAGCTTTGACCGCAATCGCGCCTTACAGGAAGTAACTGCGGCCGTAGCGCGAATCAGCCTGTTTCCCGATGAAATCGAATCACCGGTTGTTTCTCTCGGAACGAGTAGGCGAAGAGGGGTAAATTACGTGGCAGTCTGTGGCGACGTTGATATGCGCACGCTGATTCAATTGGCGCACCAGGTTGAAGATGGGCTGCTGGCTCAGCCGGAAATATCTCTGGTTGAAATGTACGGCGCTCGTCGACCTGAAATTTTGGTAGAAGTGCCTCAGGCTCAACTGCGTTCTCTCGACTTAACTCTGGGTGAAATCGCCCAAGCGATCAATCGCGCCGCTTTGGATGTGCCGGCCGGAACGATGAAAACCGCCGGTGGAGACATATTGCTCAAGACAACGGAACGTCGTTATTTTGGAAGTGAGTTTGAAGGAATACCGATTAAGAGCAGTAATACGGGCGCCGAAATTAAGCTGGGAGATATTGCTACCATCGAGGACGGATTCGAGGAGACCGAGCGGGAATCTTATTATCAAGGAAAACCGGCGGTTTCCATTTCAGTCTCTGCTTCTGAAAACCAATCACCTATAAAAGTGGCCCAGGCGGTGAAGCGCTACATTGATCAGCTTAGCCCTACACTACCTCCTTCGGTCTTTGTTGAGGTCCGGTATGATCGTACAGAGGATTACAGGGAGCGGATCAATCTTCTGCGTTATAATGGATCTATCGGATTGATACTGGTGCTCCTGGCTTTGGGATTACTTCTCGAGCTGCGGGTGGCATTTTGGACCGCTATTGGTATACCGGTTTCCATTCTCGGCTCACTCATCCTCCTGCCATTGATGGATGCCAGTGTGAACATGATTTCCGTTTTTGGTTTTATTGTGACGCTCGGAATCGTGGTCGATGATGCGGTAGTGGTAGGTGAAGATATTTTTCATAAAATCTCCCAGGGTATGTCGCGGATGGATGCGGCAGTGGCAGGCGTAAAAGAGATGACCATTCCGGTTATTTTTGCTGTCAGCACGAATATCATCGCCTTCTTGCCTTTGCTCTTTGTCCCAGGAGAAAGTGGTCGCTTTTTACATGTTCTTCCCGCGGTGATTATCGCAGTATTCGCCGTCTCCTTGGTTGAGTGTCTATTAATATTGCCCTCTCATCTCGCGTTTTCACGTAAGCATCCACACTCCCATTCAATCTTCTCCCGGTTTGACCAAGGCCAGACCAAAATTCGTCTGAAGTTGGACGCGGCTATGGAACGGTTCTACCAACCTATTCTGGCGGGAGTCATTCGGTTTCGTTACATCACGCTTGCAGTTTTTGCATCCTCCTTACTGGTGGTGATCGCCTACACTTCCAGTGGACGGGTAAATTTCACTTTCAATCCTACCATTGAAAATGACTACATTCAGGGAGAGATCGTAATGCCAACCGGCACTCCCGTGGCACGAACGCGTGAAGTGGCTTTCATTGTTGATGCGGCTGCCAAGAGAGCCATCGAAAAAATCGGCGAAGAAGGGTTTGTGCGCAACATCAGTATTTCTGTTGCCGACCGGGGAGGCCCTAATACCGCCAGGGTGGCTTGCAAACTTGTGCCCCAGAATTATCGGAAAATCACCGGAGCAGGATTTGTTGAAGTTTGGCGAGCGGAAGTTCCGGATATTCCAGACATAGAGTCTCTCTTTTTTGACTACCTGGCGGGTCCGGGCGGCGAAGCTGCCGTTGATATTCAATTGACTCATCCTGATGTGGATACCTTACGGCAGGCTGCCGAAGAATTGGGCGAAATGGTAGCCCGTTATCCAGGGGTGACCGATATCCGCAAGGGAGCTGGCAGGGAGATGCCGCAAATCAGTTTTGAAATCAAACCTGCTGGACAGGCCCTTGGCATTACTGCTCGCGATTTGGGCCAACAGATCCGCAATGCGTTTTATGGCGCGGAGGCTTTACGTCAACCGCGTGATCGGGAAGAACTCCGCGTGATGGTGCGTTTACCGGCAGCGGATCGGAGATCCATGAGTGGATTGGAAGGGCTTCTGATTAAGGCCGCCAATGGAGCCGAGATTCCAATTAATCAGGCCGCGGAGATTATTGAAACAACGGCTCCCGTGCGTATCGATCGAGTGGATGGAGGCCGTGTCCTTAAGGTGACGGCCAATGTGGTCCACAGTATCACCAATGCAAACAAGGTATTGTCTGCCCTGGAAAAGAAGGAGTTGCCTGAATTAATGAGTCGTTATCCTGGTTTGCGTTATACTTTCGAGGGAGAACAACGCGATCAGCGTGAAGCAACGAATAATTTGAGTATGGGATTAATAGCCTCCTTGTTCGCCATTTTCGCTATTATGGCATCAATCCTCAGAAGCTATATCCAATCAGTCATTGTCCTTCTGACTATTCCCTGGGGATTGGCTGGTGCCACCATGGGACATATTCTGTTGGGATTCGATCTCAGTATTTACAGTGTCCTTGGCATGATTGCTCTGTGCGGAATGGTGGTAAACGGAGGGTTTGTTTTAGCCATGACTCGCAATCGTTACATGGCGAGAGGGCTGAGTGCCAACGATGCTATTATCCAGGCTGCACATCGACGTTTCCGGCCCATATTCCTAACGGCTGTTACGACCTTCCTTGGACTCGGCCCAATGATTTTTGAAACCAATGAGCAAGCGCTCTTCCTGGTGCCAATGGCTATATCGTTGGGTGTAGGCACTCTGGCCTCGTCCTTAGTTGTGCTTATATTGGTGCCAGTGGTGTTTGTTATTCTTGAGGAGATCAAAAGCCTGAAGCCGCAGAAATCTCCCATGCCGGCAGATCCAATGCCTACGCCCACTGGCAGCGAGGTTTACCATGCACCTTACCAGAGGTAAACTATTAGTCGTTAATCAGGTCTTCCTCGGAACAACCGTGAATTGACATTTTCTCACTGTTTAATAGGTTTTAGTCATGTTTCGTGCTCGAACAGCTTTGTGTTGGATTCTGCCGCTATTTTTAGCTGGCGCCAGCTTGACCAGTGGTTTGGTGACCAAAGCTGACCTGGAATCTGAGTACGGTCCCATTCAAGGACAGATGGTTATTGGCACCCACACGGTCCTTGTTTTTGAGACGGTTCAGGTGAAATTCCACCGGGAGACGGGGGTCATGAATTTAATTCCTCTCCGGGCTCCTTCCTTGTCAACCGTTAGTGGACACCAACCCTTGCCTTCATCCTGGATGGAGTTGAAGCGTAGGATTGCTCGTCTACCTGCCCATGAACAGGTGCGTTACTGGAAACTTTACCAGGTCCGTCATCCCGGCCAAAATGTCACTTCCGAAATGGAAGCGGCCCTCGATAAGATGGAATCGGTACGGCAACAATCCATGGTTGCCCGGGTTGAAGTTGAGAAGACTCAGTCTAAGTCCTCTTCTGTATACCGCCGTTCACGCAGCCTCTTCTCACACTATTTTCCCAGTTATGGATATACTTCCAACTACCGTTTCCGGCGGGCCATCAGGAAAGATACGCAGATCGAACTCGATAGAATTCAGCGTGTTCGCAGACCAGTCGAAAGCTGGAATACCGCCATGAGTATGGCTGATCGAGCCAGATCTGACGCGTTGTCTAAAGTGTCTGGAGCGCGATCTGCTATTCTTGGTAGTACCAGGTAGGGTCGTTTAGACATTCAGTTTCTGAATTTTCCTTTTAATGGAAATTACATCAGACTGGACTCTAAATATGTAGAACCCCATTTTCTGTAGTTCTAGGCCCATAAACTATGCATTCTCAATCAAGGTTTCTTCGGAGATCATTCTACTCCTTTTATCTGGCTCTGGTCCTACTCGCCTCGGGTGTGGCAGCCAAAGCACAACAAGCTAGTGCTTTCGAGCTTTATGACGGCGACCGTGTGGTCTTCGTAGGCAACACCTTTGTAGAACGGGCTATCGAATATGGACATATCGAAGCTGCATTAACCACGCGCTGGCCGGATCGAAATATTACTTTTCGAAATCTCGGCTGGTCCGGTGATGATGCCCGGGGCAGAGCGCGGCGGTTTTTTGGTCCGGTTGATGATGGGTTCAATAACCTGAAAACTCTCGTGTATGATTTAAAGCCCACAGTTGTTTTTGTGGCCTATGGGGCTATGGAGTCCTACGATGGTCAGGCTGGTATCAAAGACTTCATCAACAATATGAATCGTCTGTTGGATGCCATGGTTGCTACCCGGGCACGTATTGTAGTGGTTTCGCCAGTACCACAGGAGAACCTTGGGCCGCCGTTACCGGATCCGGGTGAAAACAATCGCAACCTCAAACTCTATGCACAGACCCTTCAATCGCTCGCCGAAGTTCGAAATCATTGGTACATAAATCTGTTCGAATACATGGATGCTGAGATGAGCAGGACTCCAGCGCCACTGACGGATAACGGCATTCACTTGAATGACTTAGGTTACCGCCGCGCGGCCCAGGGATTTCTTGCTGGTATGGGATTAGCAAATACAAAGAAATCAATTATGGTTAGTGCCAGGGGCCACTTGATGGATGTTTCAGGCACACGACCTATCCAGATACAGCCACTGGGAAATGGGCTCCTATTGACTCTCAAAGATGATCATATCGGTGGTGAGAGTTCGTTGAACCTTTCCATTCGTGATCTGTTTGCCGGAACTTATACCTTGAGATTGAATGGTCGTAACATCGGCAATTACTCTTCGCAACAATGGGCGGCCGGAGTTGAGCTACCTTGGACTCCCGAAAACGATCAGGCAGGATTGTTGCTCAAGACCATCCAAACAAAGAACGAATTTTATTTTTATAAATGGAGGCCGCAAAACGAAACTTACTTGCGAGGATTCCGTAGTCATGAACAGGGTCAAAATGCAGCCGAACTGGAAGAGTTCGATCCATACATTGAAAGGGAAGAGGCCAAGATAGCCGATCTAAAACGATCTCACCACTACACCTTACAAATTCATCGGGCACCCGAACGTTGATCATGAAACGATCAGGTTTTTCTTTTCCGCTTTTTGTTTGCGTACTGCTTACGATTTTCCTCGGTGGTTCTTTGGTGAATGCTCAACGTGCCCTCACCGAAATCCCGAATCCAGATCCTGGATACCAGCTTAGCTTGTTGAAACCTGCCGAAGGTTTCGAGATCTCTCTGTTCGCTTCCGACCCCATGATCGCCAAGCCGACGGCCATAGCCTTCGATGCCAAAGGTCGCCTGTTTGTGGCGTGTACTCCTATTTACCCGCACGTAAAGCCAGGTGAGTTGCC
>JAPUIL010000013.1 GCA_027297085.1 Verrucomicrobiota bacterium
TCGGATGCGCGATCCTGCGTAAAGTTTAAGGACGCCTAATCCTTCCGGGGCCGTCAATAGCTGCTTTCCACCCGGAAGCGGACGTTCGTCGAGCCAATATTTCAACGCCGCGTATAGCTGCTTCCGGCCAGAAGCGGACCTTCGACTAAGGGGTCTACGTGCAGTTCTCAATCAATACGGAAAAACTTGCAGAGAGTGCGCTCGAATGATTGGAGCGCCACCATTCTTTTTTTGCCGAGGTTCCTACCAAGTCACGACAAATCACATGTAGATATCCTTTCCAAATCTCATCGTCAAATACACCAAGTTGCCACTGGGTCCAGGCGTTTTGTAAATGAAGCCATAATTGCCGCTGGGATAGCGAAACGCGAACGGGAAATGGCCGAATTGCGTGAAGAGTTGAACACCATGTTCCAGAGGCCCGAATGGCAGCACTAATTCCCGAGCCCCGGTTGAATCCGATGCGACCAATATCCCCATAAGGGCTCGAAAAAGTCTATTTATTACTTACGAAGCGACGTAAGTAGCCGGCGACACACCGGTATGTTTCTTAAAAGCCTTTGAAAAGTGACTTCGGCTGGAAAATCCTACGCGGTGGCCTACCTGTTCAATTGAGGCGTGTCCGGTACTGATCATTTTCGCAGCTCTTTCGAGCCGCACATGGTTAACCAGCGCCATGGGAGACTTGAAAAACGCATCGTGAAAGTGCTTGGAAAATGCGGACCGGCTCATACACGCAACTTCTGAAAGAGACTCAACGGTATGCGGTGCGCCAGGATCATCAAGAATGTGGTCGATAACCCTGGCCAGTCGAGGATCATCCAGGGCCTTCAGCCAGGCCAGACTGGATTCTGATTGAGTGGACAGTTCCCTCAACATATAAACCAGCAATTGAGTCATTATTGCGCCCCGCAAAACCGGCTGACCCGGTGCATCACCAGTCTGCTCAGCAAGCAACATGCTGAATAAATTGGGTACTTCCGGAACAGCTGACAGGTCGATAATCAGTATCTCGGAGAGGTGGTCAAACAGCCCGAGGGCTTCTCCGTAACGAACATTCAAAGTTCCACAACCCACGGTCATATCCGCTTCTCCTGAATCCCCTGCATATATGTAGTGAACGGGCGGGCCAGTCGGTGTGCTCTCGATTTTCAGCTCGTAATCAAAGTCCTCCTGGCTGTCAAGGGAATGTGCCGTTCCTTTAGGGATAACGATGGCCCAATTGGCACAAATGGGCACATGCGTCCCGTCTTTACAACTTAGCCAGCCGTCTCCTTTGACGACGAAGTGGAGCATGGCACAAGGTGGCGCAGGCAGTGAAAGCCTCCAGCCCTGATCGAGTTGGCAGACTGCAAATGGCTCGACTTCCACTGACAGGTTGGCCAGGAAACGTTCGAGAATTAAAGGATTTTTAGCAATTATTTCGGTGCTCATTGTTATTTTCCTTTATTTGAATCCGGAGATTCTTCCTCTTAAATTTTAGTAGCTGGACGATTGCGCACATCTTGCGCACCAATTTGCATACCACTTCACCTGAGAATAGATGCCAGACCTGAAAAATTCAATGTCGATTTCACAAAGACTAAGTTTCACAGCATTGGATCTCGAAGGAATGTAGTAAGCAAAACTGGAGATAGACATGAAAACGACCAACCTGAAAATGAAATTTTCGATACTGGTATCTGTATTGCTGCCTATGTTGGCAGTCGCAGGCCTTCCCGATCCGGGCATGAGCATCACACCCGGACGCACCGCTTTGGTAATCACCGATCCACAGAATGACTTTCTTAGTCCTGAAGGCGTGACATGGGGCGTTGTAGGCCAATCGGTTACAGAAAACAACACAGTCGAACACATTGGCCAGTTACTCAAGTCTGCAAAGAGCAATGACATCCCTGTGTTCGTTTCTCCGCACTATTACTACCCTACCGATGATGGTTGGGAATTTGGCGGTGCTGTCGAAACCATGATGCACGCGATTGGTATGTTTTCCCGCCAGAGTGCAGTAAGTGGTGAAGGTTTTTCGGGTTCGGGAGCAGATTGGTTAGAACCCTACAAACCGTACATTAACGACGGAAAAACAGTTGTTTCAAGCCCGCACAAAGTCTACGGACCTGCATCCAACGACCTGATCCTGCAAATGCGCAAGCGAGGCATCGACAAAGTCATTTTGGCGGGAATGTCCGCCAATCTTTGCGTTGAATCTCATCTTCGCGAACTACTGGAAGCCGGATTTGAAGTGGCAGTCGTTACTGATGCCACTGCAGCAGCCATCAGTCCCGATGATGGCCTGGATGGCTACAAGGCAGCTTTGACCAACTTCCGGTTCCTCGCCAGTGATCTCTGGACCACGGAAGAATCTGTAACTGCTATGTCAGCTTCGGATGATGAATCAGCCGACTGAGCGAATTTGCAAAGCAGAACTTTTCCTTTAAATCATAGATTAATATCTAAAACAGCGATAAATCACGACATCAGGGCCGGAATAAATCCGGCCCTTTTTTTTAAGACGATTTGACACATCTCCTGCACCCGATCGCACACCTGCTTCTGTAACATAATCATTAAGTTAAACCAAACCAGAAGTGAGTTAAGCGAAATACCGGAGGAAATAATAATGAATCCTTTCACACAACATACAGAACAACAGGGCGTTTCATACCGGGAACATTGGGGCTTTGCCATGGGCATCTCCTACCGCCTCTTGATCAGCGTGATTGCATTCGCTTTGCATGCCATTTTCCCGTTTATTTCGATTGATTCCAGCAACGACCTTGAAGCAACCGCCGCATTCCTCAATGAACGAAACCATTGGATCGAAACCGTGGAAAAACCCAGGAAAAAACAGTTAAAGCCAATTTTTACGGTTACCACGTCAGCCGCTATATAAGCCAGTTGCTTATTGAAAATCCCGAAGGAAAGACTCCTGCCAGCACCTGCTGGTCACACATCCCGACCAGCAGAACGCGCGCTGTACTCCCTTTGGCGGGGTGTTTTGCGCAGTTAAAATAAGGTCCGCTTTCGGCCGAGGCTGTGTGAAAACTCTCCACCAGATATAATCTGACTTTCCCGCTTAAGGACCATTCGATGAGTGGATTTATCCAGGGCGAGGACCGCTCTCAAGCCACCTTATTTCCCGAACGCCTCGATGATTATATTGCCGAAGACAGCTCGGTTCGCGTGATCGATGTGTTCCTCGATGACCTGGACTTGTCCGGTCTGGGCTTCAAGACCCAGCCCAACGATACGGGTAGGCCGGCGTACCATCCCTCAACCATGCTGAAGCTCTATGTGTACGGTTATCTCAACCGCGTGCAGTCGAGCCGTCGCCTGGAGCGCGAAGCGCAACGCAATGTGGAACTGATGTGGCTGACTGGTCGTTTGGCGCCGGATTTTAAGACCATTGCCGACTTTCGTAAGGATAATGGTGAAGCGATCCGCCTGGTGTGTCGCGAGTTCGTGATGCTGTGCAGGAAGCTCAACCTGTTTGCCCATGCTTTCGTGGCCATTGATGGCAGCAAGTTCAAGGCGGTCAACAGTCGCGATCGCAACTT
This sequence comes from Verrucomicrobiota bacterium, assembly GCA_027297085.1. Taxonomy (GTDB): domain Bacteria; phylum Verrucomicrobiota; class Verrucomicrobiia; order Opitutales; family UBA2995; genus UBA2995. Next base: position 3,555 of record JAPUIL010000013.1, read on the forward strand.
CACCCGCGCCAAGATGAAGCGGCGACTGGCGGAAGTGGAAGCGAGCATTGATCGTTACCTGGAGCAGTTGGCCAATGCAGATCAGCAGGAACCGGCCGAGGATAAGAGCCAGCGCCTGGAAGACAAGATCGCCGCTATGCGCAAAGAGATGGCACGCTTAAAAAAGCTCGATGCCCGGATGTTGGCAACACCGGATAAACAACTCTCACTGACCGACCCGGATGCCCGCTCGATGATTAGCCGTGGCTCAGGGCTGGTGGGCTATAACGTGCAGAGCGCGGTCGATAGCCAGCACCATCTGATTATTGTCCATGAAGTGACCAACGT
>JAPUIL010000130.1 GCA_027297085.1 Verrucomicrobiota bacterium
TGCAGGCCTGGAGTCTCGTATGGCGGTTTACCCTGCCCTGCCACCCGGTGAAAAATACGAATTGGTTCTTCACAACGCCGAACATAGCGCCTTTTCCGATCGTGCCTTGCCGGGTGACAAAGAACAGCGCAATCCGAACCACCACCGGGCAATCCTCGAACTTAGCACAGCCTTTTGGGATAGCTACTTAAAAGGCGACGATGCTGCCAAGACCTGGTTAAAGGGCGATGAAGCGCGTGCTATCCTTGAAGAAAAAGACCGTTGGCAGCTTAAGTAACTGAAGTGCCGGGCTCACAATTAGAAAGTCCTGATTTTTTTTGAAGAAATCCACCATGGTTTTTTCTTTGTACCAACTGGGATTTAAATAGAGGAGTCGCTTTGAAAATGGAAAATTGAACCAGGTTAGATATGGTATTTACCCCGGCCTGGGCTACCTAATAAGAGATTGGCGGCCTTGTCCTTATCAAACCGTTCGCGCCTGGCATTCCATTCAATCGGACGTTCCAGACGATACGCCAAGTTTGCCAATATACACATGCTGGCAACGCGATGCCCGGACTCGATATCCATGATTGGAGTCTTGCGCGTTTTAATGCAATCGAACCAATTCTGAAGATTAAGGCTGTGGGCCGGTACACCTTTAGGAAGCGTGTATTCCAAGTTGTTGGCTTGGGCGTATGCTTCGACCTGCTCATCCAGGAAGACACGGCCGTCACCACCGCGAACGATAGTTTTTCCTTTGGTGCCATGATAAACCGCTCCAAATTCGAAATCGGCTGCCCTGACACCTGGTTGTGACCACTCAATGGTAAGATTGGGTTTCTTATACTCGTAGGACACTTTAAAATTGGTCGGACAATTCCAGATTCCTTCGGTTGGACGTTTGCCGCTGGCTGTAATCTCGGATGGTCCAGTCCGGTCCAGATCGAGGAACCAGGAAACGAGATTGAACACGTGTGCGCCGCGATCGCGAATCTGTCCCCCACCGAGATCCAATATCCAACGGAAGTTCTTGTGGCAATAGTCCGGGTTAAATGGTCGTCCCTGCGCCGGACCGAGCCACATGTCCCAATCCAGATTCGCAGGTGGATTTCCGGTCTTCAAAGGATCACCGCCGACCGGATTGTCATTGTGCCAGCATTCGACCCGAGTTACCCGCCCGATCATGCCGTCTTGTAAAAACTTTCTCAGAGTCTCGGCTCCGGGATGATTGCGCCCCTGCGATCCCACCTGAACGACCCGCTTATACTTTTTTGCCGCGTTTACCATAGCCCGCCCCTCTTCGATGTATTTGCAAGCCGGCTTCTCAACATAGACATCCTTGCCGGCCTGGCAGGCATGAATCATCATCAGAGCATGCCAATGGTCGGGCGAGGCGATAACGACAGCATCAATGTCCTTTCTCTCCAAGAGATGCCGATAATCGGAATAAATGGGAACCTTACGGTCCAGCAAGGTTGCTGCTTTTTCCACCTGTATGGAGTCGACATCACATAGTGCACCTACGTTTTCCGGGATACTCTTTAAGTGACTACTACCCTTCCCTCCTACACCAATATGTCCTGTCACAATCCGGTCATTGGCACCGGGACGTCCATTGGCGGCCAAAACACCACTGGAAAGAATCATTGGGGCCGCCACAGCGGTGCCTGCGATAAACGACCTTCTGGAAATGGTCCTTTGACCGGTGAGATTGTTATCTTTGAGAGAAGAATTTAAAACCGTAACAGACATGCAGGGACACTAGTCCCTCAAGACTCTTTCAGTCCAGCCTGATTATTCTCGTAAACTTGCGTATAATCAAAACCCTGTGGCGGATACCATGAGGTATGATAGGCTCAAACATCACTCCACCGGTTCGCTCTCAACCATGCCTTACGGTATTTCACCGGAAATATCGGATGAAAGTATATTTGATAGGCACAATGATTACCTTTCTTTACATCCACACTCCCAGGTTCATCGAAAACCTGCCCTTTAGAAGGTGTTTGAAACGTTAGGGATTATTTGAACTCCCATCGGTAAGGAGCCTTGGACAACAATTCGCAGCCGGTCTTGGTAACCCAGACCACATCTTCAATGCGACAACCTCCCAATCCAGGATAATACAGACCGGGTTCGACCGTGAGCACGTAGCCTGGTTTTAAGGTGAGCTTATTGTGGCTGATACGAAGTTGCTCGTGGAGTTCCAATCCAAGGCCATGTCCCGTTCCATGAATAAAACCTGTGGGAACGCCATCGATCAGGCGCGTCTTGTAACCGGCTTTCTTCAAGTGATTCTGAATGGCGCGGTGTATCTTATTTCCTTGTACATTTCCCTTCACCATGGAGATGCCAAGCTTCTGAGCTTCCCGCACAGTACCTACCAGTTTTTTCTGGGCATCAGAGGCGATGCCTTTCAGAAAAGTGCGAGTCATATCGCCAAAGAAACCGTGTTTCTTCATGCGCGGGAATATATCGACAATGATCAACGAATTCGCCTGCAAAGGACCTGCGCCCTCACCATGGGGATCACAGGCCTGATCTCCACCCGCCACGATGGTATGCTGCGCTATGCCGCCAGCACGTAAACATGCGAGATCGATTTCCTCACGCAGCCGTTCGCTTGTTAACACCTTTCCTTGGAAATAAATAAACCGTTTGCGGATCTCCGAAGCTTTCAAAATATCCGCCACAACACGAAACCCGACAGCCGAACAGCGATTTCCTTCCCAGACCATTTCCGCTTCTACTCCGTTTTTCACATGACGGGATG
>JAPUIL010000131.1 GCA_027297085.1 Verrucomicrobiota bacterium
AGGTCAAGCTCCACCAAATTAACAAGTGGAATACCTCGACGCTCCATGTAATATTCGGCCAAATCTCGACTGTCAGAACTTTGGGAATTGACCAGAACCGCCACTTGCTTCGGCGACACAAAAGCCCCGACTGAAAATGGAAAGACCAGCCCCAACAAGGCGATGGTGAAAAAAGCATGAAACAGATAACGCATCATTCATTCACTCTACCTGATCAAAGTTTAAGACGTCCAAAAGTCTGTCCATACATGTAAATGGGCATTTCCCCGTCCCTTCGTCTCGTATTTTTTCTTCTCACCTTACGCCTCACGCTTCACACCTCACGAGTTTCCTCCTTGTTTGGTTCAAGCTCATCCGGGTTAGGTCAAGGTAGACTTGTTCAAGCCTGTTGGCTATGATCCGCTCATGGCTCACACGCTGTATCTTCATCAATGGTGTCAGTACCTACATCTCACGTTGTCTCAATTGTCGGACCAAACCGGCATTGAACTCGAAACCGTGCGGTCAGTACAAGAAGGCAGCAGGGATCCGTCGCTCTCGCTCCTCAATGCAATTGCCGAACAGTTACACATTCCTACCTCTTGGCTTCTTCACGATCCACAAGTCATGCAACGACTATGGAATGATCCTGATGAAGAAGAGCCTGAACTGCCTGATGATCATTCTATTGATCCAATGTTTGCACGCATGATCCAAGCCTATCGGCAATATCCTGAACTATTCCTCTTGCTCACCAACCTTGTGCATTACGACGATCCCAAACTCATTCGGGCCTCCCACGTCAACCTTCAAAGCTTAGTCAAACAAATCCGTAAAACAACGCTTCCATGGGGTTCACGCCCCCCCGGCCATTTCGAACCCCCCAGCGACTAAGGGACTTGGAAATACCCATATATCGAGATCGCTTTCAGATTGAGGTCAGATTTAGTCGATTCGATTGAGCAAAACTGCAGGAGTAGTTGGACTATTTTGCGGATGTTGTGAATAAGAATCGATCGAAGGTGGCCTTACGATGAAAGTGAGATGGTATATTGGTATTTTCTAAGTCCCTAAGGACCGCAAGGAAGTCAAATTGATTTCTGCACAATCTACTTCATCATCTCGCTTAGTCGAGGACGGCGAAATAGTACAGGGAATCAGAAAACACCGAGTGGCTGGGGCATGCCACGCATATGATGTATGCCGGCATGCACTCCATGGGTTTTGGCATGACAAGAGTCTAGGTGGCCATATATTATACAATAAGCTCATTGACCCTATCTTTTGTTTGAGATTCAGTATAATAATATTTGTAGACAGGTGATACCGCATAGGCCTTCAGTATTTCTAAGGAATTTCAACAACATCAAATTTTGCTCTTTTCCTTCTTGAATCTTAGAATCCCACTTTTTCAAGATGGCGTATAAAAATTACTGATAGGCAGCAACCCTAAAATGCGAGACAACCGACTATAAAACGAAAACATGCAGTCTTAGTTATGGCCTCTGCAATCATTGTAGCGTTGTTCATCCCACTTGTTGAGGAAAGTGGTTCGGCACCGCCGGAGGCGAAGCAGAAAGAAAAGCGCCAAACTAACTTGAGCTTCAACGCGTCTGATGCCGTTCCACATATGGGTCGCCCGATGTTCCTTTTCAAATTGGCAAAAAGCGAAACTCTGGGCCACGGATACCAGGCCCTTAGGAAGGCTTTTCCGACAATCGACTCACTTGATGGTTCTAACCGGTCAGAGAAACCTCAACCATTGGATAAGAGGCCTGTACCTTTACAAACGTTTCGAATGCTTTCCAACGACGAAGATCTGAATCGAATTGTGTTCGGCACAGATGAACAAGGTGCTACCAATGGGTGGGTCAAACTTTTTGAAGCATCCGGTGATCTCCCTGAACGTTTTGGATCGATGGCTGGCATGCCAGAAACGGTGTGGATTCTCGACACGGAAAATTACATAACCCTTGAGGATGTTAAGGTAAAAGGTTTCAAAGTGCGCGTGACTTTAAAGGATTACAAGTTTAGAGACTCCGCAACCAACACTGATACCGTCATTTCAGGCGTCCTCCATGTCCTTGCCAAGAACCTTGATCAAAAAAACCCAGGCGAACTCATTTTTCTATTGCCCGAGGGCCCCAAAAGGGTGTTCGTGCTTTCCGAGGAAGAGGGCGTCTTCGTTTTCTCTGGCCAAGCCTTGGAAGGCTCACCCCTATACCAAATTATTGGATGGAAAGAAAAAACCGCTCCGATTACTTAGCGGTGAACTCACATTGTCCAAAGGTGGCCAATGAGCGATTTTGCAGCCCCCTCCTTTCGACAGATCGCGTAATGCTGACGCATCAAACTTAGAGACTTAATGGGGTTGGGTACAGAGACGAGCCTATCAAAGGGCTCAAGCGGACCGGCGTACCGCCTCGCTTAACTGAAGGGCGGCGGCACACATGTTTGTTGTGCCACGCAAAGCTCGGTCGGCTGAACCTCGCCGCCCACTTACCGCTGGCGTTAGCCAAAGCATAAATTAGGAGATTACAGTGCCTACAATTTCAATGTTCTATGGCATCCTTATTTTGATGTACTTTTACGATGATAAAAAACACAGCTGTCCACATATCCATGCCGAATTTGCAGAACATCACGCTTCGATTGCTATTGCAGATGGCTCAGTTTTGGCAGGAAGTCTGCCAGGATCAAAAATGAAATTAGTACAAGCTTGGATAGAGATTCATAGAGAAGACTTGTTGGCAGACTGGAAATTAGCGGTCGCTGGTGAACCTGTCTTTAAAATTGACCCACTAAAATAAAAGGAGCGCTCTGTATGGATAGGATTCTAAAAGCCACTCCTCTTGAAGACTTTACGATTGATGTGCTTACCAGCAGTGGAATTTCAGGCATATTTGATGTGAAACCATATTTACATGGCAGTGCTTTTAAGGAGCTTTGGAACATGTCATATTTTCGCCTCGTTCGACCTGCGCATTACGGCATCATATGGCCAAATGAACAAGACTTTAGCTCCGATACCATCATATACGATATACAAAATACACAACCAACTACTCCAAGAGTCTAATTTTTTTTGGATCAACCATTGCGGATGTCTTGTTCTTTTCTTATCGCCTTCCGCTTCACACCTCACGTCTTACGAACTTTCCCCTCGTTCAGTTCTTGCCCATCCGGGTCAGGTATGTGAACTCGCCTCCACAGGCTCTCCCGTCCCACGGTCACGATGTTTCCACAGCCAACCTAACTGAACACTTAACCCGGTCAACGTCGCCGCAAGCCCCACATACAATCCTGTTATCTGTCCGTAATATATTCCCATGAAAAGTACCAGCGAACTTCCCAACAGATACAGACTGACAGCCTGAGTAATATATGTGGTCGCGCCACGAGAGACGAGTTCCCCTTGGAAATAACTTTCCCACGGACTGAGCGCGGGAAAAATGACTGCCATCCAGAGCGCCGTGCCGGCAAGTGCAGCCAGCTCTGGATTGAGAGCGGCCACAGACTCAAACCAAAGGGTGGAAAGTGGCGTGGCCGCAATCAGCAGTA
>JAPUIL010000132.1 GCA_027297085.1 Verrucomicrobiota bacterium
TCCGGTTGTATTATCACGGTACCAGGAAGGTTACCATTGGCATCATGACAGTCTTCCCGAAGGCTGGATGCTAAAAGTCGTAAAGCCTGGCCGCTATCGTCTTCGATTCACTGACAGCAAAAAATATCCATTTTCTTTAGATGACTTTTGGAAACAGCATTCGCAGGCAAAAGCCGTGATAAAGTGGAAGGACAATATCCATCACGAACTATTGAAGCCGGGCGCCAGTTTCGTAGATGTGTCACTGACAGGAGGTGATGGAAGGTTGGATGTTTATTTTGAAGTAGAAAAGAATGGAAAAATTGAGAAAAACTGGAATAGCGATATCAGCGTCGAATACCTACCCAATGAAAACCTCTAAGGTAATACTTATACTAGGCCTCTCAATACTGGGATGGTCCTGCTCTAAATCCGGGATCGAGACAAAAACAGAAGGCCTGCCGGCGCTGACCCAAGGTGTTACGCGCACTTGGATTGGTCCGGAGTACTGGACGAATCCCCTAATGAACTGGCAGTTGTCGAACGGCCGTTTGGAGTGCACGCATGGTGGTTGGGTGAATGAGCTGCACTCGCTGACGCATCAGCTTAAGGAAGAAGATGGCGATTTCCAGATGACCGTCCGTTTGGGCCTGTTGGATAGAACGAATGTTCAGAGCGACAAGGTGATTTTCGCTGGGTTTAAATTTGCCGCGCTGGGACACCGCAACGACTACCGTTCGAATGTATTGCACGATATCGCGGGCGGACATGGAGAAGAATTGTTACAGGAACTACCGGTGATGGCAGGTATCACAACTGACGGTCGATTGATGATCGGATCGGAATTTTCAGAGCAAGTCCTCTCCCACGAACAATTAAAAGACGCAACTCTGGGAATTGAAGTTTCACACTCCAATAACACAGCTAAAGTTAGCCTCATCGTGAAGACTGCTGATGGAGAAACTTCCAATTTGGAATCAGAACTAAAACGGGATTCTCTGACTGGAAATGTAGCCCTGGCCTGCCACGCATTGGGAGCGCCCATTCGGAGCCGCATGGACGACAGTGATTTCGACCATCCAACCTTCTGGTTCTCAGACTGGAGCGTTAGTGGCGACAAGTTCTCTTCGAATCTAGAGCAAACCTACGACCCCATTCTTTGGACCCAATACACAGTTCAAGATAAGGTCCTAAAATTGATGGCCTTTCTGGTGCCGATGGAGGCTGATGCAAGCAAGGTGGCTGAACTACAAGTGAAGACGGGCTCCAACTGGACAACGGTCGCCGAAAGTACAATCGAACCCCTATCATTAACAGCTACTTTTCGCGTCGCAGATTGGGATAACAGTAAAGACCAAGAGTATCGGGTCATCTATCCCTGGACCTCAGCGAATGGTGCAGATTTGGCCACCTGGGGAGGAATCATCCGCAAGGATCCGAAAGACGAAGACAGCCTTGTCCTGGCTGGTCTCTCCTGTTCGAACTCCGAACTGTTTCCCAACCGATTTATGGAAGCGAACATCCTGGCTCAGGATCCGGATCTGGTGTTTTTCGCCGGCGACCAGATTTATGAGCCGAATGGTGGTTACGGCATTGTATTTGCAGGTACGGAAGAAGACCTGCCGCGTGCTGCTTTAAACTACCTCGGCAAGTTTTGGTATACTGGCCTCAGCTTCCGCGAGCTGATGAAAGATCGTCCGACGATCATGATCCCGGACGACCACGACGTGTATTCCAACGATCTGTGGGGCAAGGAAGGTGTTCGCATGCCTGGTGATCAGGAAGAAAACACCATGCGTTGTTTCGGTGGCTACAGAATGCATCCTACTTGGGTGAACATGGTCGAGCATACGCAAATGGGTCACCATCCTGATGCCTACGACCCTACCCCGGTTGAACGCGGCATTGGTGTTCATTATACCAGTCTCGATGTGGGCGGGGTGAGCTTTGCGATTATTAACGACCGTAAGTTCAAATCGGCGCCGGGCGATGTGATCGACAAGATGGAACCGCTTTTTGAAATTCGAGGAAGCAGAAACCTTCCAAAACTCGATACTATCAATGAGGAAAATTTCGATACAACAACCCTGGATGATGAAAACCTCACCTTCCTCGGTGAACGGCAGTTAAACTTTCTTCGAGATTGGGGAAAAGGTGAGGCAAAACTAAAAGCTGTTCTATCCCAATCGGCCTATTGCCAACCTCATCACCTCATGGTAGCAGACTTCGACTCCAACGGCTGGCCTCAATCCGGACGCAAGCGCGCGCTACGGGTCGTCCGGGATGCCAATGCGGTCATGATCAATGGAGACCTGCATTTTCCCACTTTGGTTCAACAAGGCATTGATGATTGGGAAGACGCTGGTTGGTCCTATACCCTGCCGGCCGTTTCGACCCTGACCCACCGGGCCTGGCGGCCAAAAGTAGACGGCGAAAACCGGCAGCCAGGAATGCCTGATTATACCGGTCGTTTCCTGGATGGTTGGGGAAACAAAATAACCATTTGGGCAGCGGCAAATCCGCATAGCTTTTTAATCGAAGACGATTACCAGGGCGAAGGTAAAGCAACTCTCGATTACATGAGAAACGGCAGCCTCGGCTATGGCATTGTGCGGTTCAACAAAACCGATGAATCAGTGACCTTTGAAAGCTGGCCGGTCTTTGGACAATTCAAAGGAGTTGGTGACCATGAACAGCATCCTGGATTTCCAAAAACAGTCAGCATGCGATAGTAACTGAACAGGAAGATCCTTTCAGTAAACCAAGCGGCAGAGCTGGAAGCTCTAGCCCTACCTTGTCAGCACATTTGGATAAATGGACAGGAGGATTTGTTACTATTGCTTGGGGACAAATTCCACCGATTCCGGATCAAATGTCTCGAGATCAGGTAAAGTCGATTTGACACCTTCTTCGGGAACTTCCCGCTTCGCCGTCCAAACGATGCCGTTCAGGATGAATCGACGAAGGTCTTCCAACTGCCAGTTCCTGTAGAAGTGCGGCAGAGTAACTCCTAAGCCGCGGCCCGTATCCGGTCGTTCGATACCCCAGGCGACAATCTCTTGTTTTGGATTCTCCGGTGGTAACATGGAAGTAGCCAATGCGAAGGCACCAGGGAGCAATTGGTTTTTGTCAGGACCAAAATAAATATTGCTGTAAGGCTCGTCATGTAAGGTCAAAGTATCCCAACCTCTTGAGACCGGATGCTCCGGATCCGCCGCCTCAATGATCGCAGCTTCATAGATTTTAGCGGTGGATCGATGGTGTTCACAGCGCGATGCAAAATATCCACCCATCCAATGCAACAATGGGTGATCACCGCCTCGCTCCACGTCTTCATCCAGCAACCCAACGCCGTAATGCACGCACACAATCCCACAACCGCGGGCCATCATCGTTGTCAACTGTTCCATTGCCGTTTCGGAATTGGGTAGTCGTTCGCCAGGAAAATTGTCTCCGATAAAAACAACCGTTGCGTAAGCATCCAGAGCT
>JAPUIL010000133.1 GCA_027297085.1 Verrucomicrobiota bacterium
TGTTCTCAAAGACGCGATGCAAATAGTATCAGAAGGAGGAACCAGTTTTGGGAAAGACAGCTCCCGAATTCTCAGCATGGTCCTGAACAAGGCCAATAAACCTCGCACGGTGGATGTATTAACTGCGCGCGAACGCGAAACGCTACAACTCATTGCAGAGGGTTTAAGCACTCGAAAGATCGCTGAAAAATTGGATATCAGTGTGAAAACCGCTGAGAACCATCGCACCAATCTTATGCGTAAGTTGGACTTGCACAATGCAGCAGCACTTACTCGTTATGCAGTGGATATGGACATGGTCGAAAACATGCCCAACTTCGATTTAGCTCAGTAGTTCACATAAGCACTGAGCTCACGCTCTTCCCATCGTTGCTGCAGAAGCTGGATTAATTTTGGATGCGAACCAATTAATTCGGTTCGATAGGTTTTCAAATTCGCATTCAATTTCTCTGCTTCCCTGCAGATCGTCGCAATATCACCCTCGGGTCCGGCATGGCGTCCGGGTGAAAGAAATAATTGAGCAACGACAGTGTCTCCGCGAGAAAATGGTTCCTGTTCGAGGATGGTTTCGAGTAAAGGTTCGTTAAATGCAAATTCCGGACCCTTACGGCGTTCCATGGACGCTGCGGCCACGGCGGTCCCATTATCCTTGAATTTTTCATTCAAGATGCGGGCAAGTTCATTTCTAACAACCGTCACATTCGGAGTTGGACTTCCGTGATCCACCAGAACGGCGTGATAAGTGGAAAGGTTGTTTTCCCTCACTTTTGCCTGAATTCGATCTTCCAGAATCTCGGCCAAGGCTTGTCCGCCATTCGTTACGCTCACAAATAACGGATCACAGATTCTGACTTTGTAGCCGGATCGGTTTAGACTCACTTTTTTTAATCGGCGGGGCAAATAGTCAACCAATGCTCCTGATGGACCGAAGAACAGAGGCAAGATGGTAAATTCTCTTTCACCTTGATCATAGTGTTTGGTGAGGAGGTCCTCCAAGATGATGGGTGAATAGCCTTCGAGAGCTTCGGGCGGAATTTTATTCGCATGCAAAAGAGGGGCTGGCAGGACTGTTTCATCGATTTGACTTGAAATCTTGCCGGCGATTCGACGTAAATTTTTATAGGCATTCGCCCTCACGGAGCCGTTATCTACAAGAAAGACCATTGTTTTTGCAAAAAAGCGGAAATCTTAGTTGCGCAACCCCACGGGAAAAGTCTACTCCTAAAGAATAAAATCTTGCCGAATCTTTGGCATTGTTAAACGTTAATTACTGAACCTCTCCGAGCTTCAAGGATGAAAAAAATCACCTACCTGATCTGTTTGTTTACCGTCTCAATTCTTTGGATGGGCTGCCCCCATAGCGGGCGACCTACTCCTGACATGACCCGCATGGGAGTTGGCACTGGCCCAGGGAGCGATAATGAAAGCTCAAATGTGGATACATCATTCTCTGGTCCGGTGACTACTTTTGGTCCCGATGGAGGCGAAATCCTTCCAGATCGTAACTCCAGTTTTGACCCTGCAAACGCCAATACCTATGTATCCGTGTATTTTGACTACGACCGTTCCTACGTTCGGGAATCAGAGCGCTCCGCTCTGAACGATACAGCAAAATACCTCCTTCAAAACCCGGCTCAAAAGATTCTGGTAGAAGGACACTGCGATTGGAAGGGAACAACTGATTACAATTTGGTCTTAGGTGATCGTCGCGCCAATTCGGTCAAAAGTTACCTGGTTCAGATGGGTGTTGCGCCTTCGAAAGTGGAAATCCTCTCCAAGGGCGACTTGGATGCAGTTGAAGGAGCAGATGACGCCGGTCGCCAGTTGGATCGCCGAGCGGATGTCCTTCTTGTTCCCTAGTCTGGATTTCAGATAAAATTTTCAGAAAAGCCTGCTCCCATGGAGCGGGCTTTTCTCTTAGACCAAATCCAGAAGGACTCGTTTTATGAGCTCCTTGCCCTTCGACATCATGGTCAGGCTGAAACTCTCATTCGGCGCATGCATACCATCCTCCGGAAGGTATAAACCAACCAACAGCGTATCCATACCGAGGATGTTCTTGATATCTCCAACAATGGGAATGCTGCCGCCTTCCCTCAAATAGATAGGTTTTTTGCCAAACAATGCTTCGCCATGTTTTTCATTAGCCTGGAAAGCTTTGCTCAGTAATTTGTTTTGATCCACTGGCGTGTTGGGTTTTCCAGGTGGTACAACCAGGTATGGATTTCCGTTATGCTCCACGTCGATGGACAGCTTCATTTGCGAAGGGCACCGTTGCCTAATGGTTTCAATCAACAGTTTTTGAATGGACTCTGCCTTCTGATTCGCCACTAGACGGCAACTGATTTTCACAAATGCTTTGCTGGGAATCACGGTTTTGGATCCTTCACCCTGATAGCCACCACCAATACCATTAAATTCCAAAGTAGGTGCAAGCCGTGGGGCTTCAAATGCGTTGAACCCAGGCTCTGTATAAAATCCATTTACTCCCAAAAATGCTTTGAGCTCCTCAAAGTCATCTCCGAGTTGTGCAAGCTCATCTCGTTCCCAGGGTTCCACATCTTCCAGGGCATTATAAAATCCAGGGATATTGATGCTGCCATCCTCGTTATGCAGTGATTGACAAATATCCACCAGGGCATGGATGGGATTCAAAATCGCGCCACCATACACTCCGGAATGCAAATCACCGGAGGCACCCTCCAACCGCACTTCCAAACAGGTAATTCCTCGGAGACCTGTCGTCACCGTCAGTTGTTCGGGCCGCAGACTACCCGTATCGCAGGCAAATACAAAATCCCCTTGGATACGGCCGGCGTATTGTTTCAATACGGGCACAAAACTGGGGCTGCCAATTTCCTCTTCTCCTTCCAGTAGGATAACCAGATTTAAAGGCAACTCGGGTGATTCGTCTAACAATTCAGACAAAGCGGCCAGATAGACCGCAACAGGACCTTTGTTGTCGGCGGCTCCTCTGCCATAAATTCGATCTCCACGCACCGTCGGCTCAAAGGGTGCTGATTCCCAGAGATCGAGAGGATCGGGTGGTTGCACGTCGTAATGACCATAGATTACAAGCTTGGGCGCATCCGCTTGAACGAGGCGTTCTGCGAGCAAGATGGGTTGTCCGGGAGTTTTGATGACCTCAACATCAAAGCCTATGACCTTCAGTTGGCTTACCAGGTAATCCCGTGCATCGGAAAGTCCCTGTTTATAAGCTGAGTCTGCGGAGACGCTTGGAAAACGAACGAGATCCTTCAGAACGGAAAGTGAATCCAGAATCATTAGCGATTATTTTTGTTCTGTTCGTAGATCGGTTTCACTTTTGGCATCAATGCTTCCAGTCTGTCGATTCTCTTAAAGTCCGATGGATGTGTTGCGAAAAATGCTGAAGGCTCGTTGCCCTGCTTCACAAGATTCATTTTCATCCAAAACTCTATGGCTGCTTCAGGGTTAAATCCGGCGCGCGCGGCATAAATAACCCCAATCTCGTCAGCCTCCAACTCATGTTTTCGTGAAAAGGGAAAAGTAACAACATAGGCTGCACCTGCTCCGTAAGCGGCTACCCAGGCATCCCTGTTTTTGTCGTCATCCAATGCCATATTCAAGCCGAGTCCAATCAATGCCGCTGTAATTCCCTGGGACATTCTTTCGGAGCCATGCCGCGCGGTCACGTGGGCGATTTCATGCCCGATGACAGTGGCCAACTCATCGTCGGTGGTAGCCACGTCCATAATGCCTGTATAAACCCCTACTTTTCCACCAGGTAAAGCGAATGCATTGATCATATTTGGATCGTCAAACAACACAAATTCCCATTGTGCGCTAGGTAGATCACTTCCTACTGCCCGAGCAATTCTTCGCCCTACTCGCTGTAGTTTACCATTCAGAGTTGGATCTGAGGAAATGGTTTCCTCTCGTTTGAGCTTTTCGAACTCAGAAGCTCCAAGCTGCAACTCATTTCCTGTCGAAATGAAATTCAGTGAGGTCCGCCCGGTTTCGGGTACCGTGTAACATCCGACAAAAATGATCAACAAAGTTGCAGTATACAGTAGGTGCGGCTTTAAGACTGAACGAATCATGATGATTGAGTGATGATTGGAAGTTAGTCCATAGGACTGTGATTAGTGCCGAAAGTGCCGTACGCCGGTAAATACCATGGCCATTCCGCGCTCGTTGGCGGCGGCGATAACTTCTTCATCGCGCACAGATCCACCTGGTTGAATTGCTGCCGTGGCTCCCGCATCGCCTGCAGCCAACAAACCATCGGCAAAAGGAAAGAAAGCGTCCGAAGCGACAATAGAACCCCGTAGGTCCAACTTGGCTTCTTTGGCCTTCCACACCGCCACTTGAGAACTATCGACTCGGGCCATTTGCCCGGCGCCAACTCCAAGTGTGCATTTATCACCGGCATAGACGATTGCATTGGATTTAACGTGTTTAACCACACGCCAGCCAAAAAGTAACGAAGCCCATTCACTTTCTGTTGGTTGCCGTTCAGTGACGACGCGGTATTCAGCCTGATTGGCCTTTCGCATATCCTTATCCTGAACCAGCAGTCCTCCCACAACAGAGCGCATTTCCCGAAGTGCTTCCGCTCCTACTCCGCCCTTGGCCACCATGAGCCGGAGATTCTTTCTTTTGGCAAACAGAGCAAGGGCTTCATCGCTAAAACGTGGGGCGATTACCACTTCGCAAAAGATCTCTCTAATTGCCTGGGCAAGCTCTTCATCGACCGTGCGATTCACTACAATAATACCGCCAAAAGGCGCTTGTTTGTCCGTTTCAAACGCAAGATGCCAGGCTTCCAGAATTGTATCAGCACTAGCAACTCCGCAGGGATTGGTGTGTTTGAGTATAGCGACCGTAGCTTCTTCAAACTCTCC
>JAPUIL010000134.1 GCA_027297085.1 Verrucomicrobiota bacterium
CATGCCGCTTGAAGGTGTGACCATCAAACTCGATGGCAAAGAAGACACGATTTTTGCAGTTACTGACTCAGAAGGTAATTTCAAACTCGAGCCTGTTCCGGGCGGTGAATTCTTCGTTCACATCGATGGTCGAACCGCTACAACAAGCACCTATCCAGATGGTGCCTACTACCCATTTGTTGGAAAATCGTGGATTTCAATCCCCGGTCGGGTTGATACACTAGCAGGAGGAACAGGTGTGATCCATTTGCCTCTTATTCAGGCGGATAGTTTACAGGCAGTTTCCAGTACTAAGGATACAGAAGTAACTTTTACGGATGAGATTCTGCAGGAATTTCCGGAATTGAATGGGGTGACTATTACGGTCCCTGCAAATTCACTTTTCAGTGATGACGGTTCCCGAGGAGGTAGTGTAGGTATTGCACCCGTTCCCCCGGATCGACTTCCAGGACAGCTCCCGGAAATGTTGCAATTTCCCATTGTCTTTACCGTGCAAACGGACGGGGCTTCCAACTTTGATACTCCAGCCCCCGTTAAATTTCCAAACCTGCCGGATCCGGTTACCGGAAAAGTCCTTCCACCCGGTGCCAAGACCGCCCTATGGAGTTTCAATCACGATAGTGGGCGCTGGGAGATTCAAGGATCGATGACCATTAGTGAAGACGGTTTATTTGCGGTGTCCGATCCCGGGGTGGGCATTCGCGCCCCAGGCTGGCATGGAATAAATCCCGGCTCCGGAGGTGTCGGTCCAAAACGTCCTAAACGTCCTAAACGTCCGGAAGATCCGGAAGATCCGGATCGTCCAGATCGTACGGACGACGACGACTGTACCATGGAAGTCATATGCACGCAGGTGGTTAGC
The DNA here is from genome assembly GCA_027297085.1 of Verrucomicrobiota bacterium. Classification (GTDB taxonomy): domain Bacteria; phylum Verrucomicrobiota; class Verrucomicrobiia; order Opitutales; family UBA2995; genus UBA2995. Next base: position 863 of record JAPUIL010000134.1, read on the forward strand.
GAACCCATTTTCGCTCTATGCTTATTAAAATGCATGGGCAACATGTACGACCGGATTTTTGGAGACGAAGAGGATAAAACCCCAAGGTCTCCTCTTGAGCTGGGACTCTGCGCAGGGAACGCCCTAGATTGCAGCCAAAGTAACACCATGGATGACGTCCTTAACAGTGATAAATATGACGACTCACTCTCTTCCAAACAAACCGGTTGTATGGACGAATGTTTGACACCGAACACAGCAACGTTTCCTGCCATTGTTCCCTGTGAAGGTTTTGTGGATCCATGTCCGGAAAACCTGTTCTCACCTGAAGAGATTTCCTTTCTTAAAGAAAACCAGGTATTCTACGAAATCTTTGCCCTTGAGGATGAAATCCAATCCGATTGGCTCGCTGAACAAAAAGCACTTTGGGCAGCCGAGGCTGATTACTTTTCCTTAATTTTGGGAACAGATAAGATTGCCCAAACTGATCCCCTTGAGCTAGTTATCTTGCGCGCGTTTTTTAACGCCTTTCGCGATCGCACTGAAGAAGGATCCGAAGACGGGCTCGCTCTCAGCCCAACTGAAAGAACGGATCTACTTTCTTTGCCACGCCCATCTCAATTCCTGGAAGCCGAGTGGACTGCGCTTATCGACCGGATGGAATTGATGAGAAGCAATTCGCTGCCCGCAGAACAATGGGATGGAGCCGCAATCCAAGTTGCAGCCCAACACGTTCTTGATGTAACACAACTGCTTTTAGACAGAGGATGGCGACGCCATGGTGATGGTATGATTTATGGGATGGAGAGGCTTTCTATACATCTCGCACCCGAGGTTGGCAGTGAACAGTTTCCAGCACGTGATCATTTCTACCTGATCCACAGTTTCAATTCCGGCTTCGACTTACGAGGACGTCTCAGCGTCAACGGAACATTGGATGGGGTGATCTTTGCACCAGACGAATACTACATGATTGCCTATTTGGATCCAGTAACATTAAACATGGGTGCGGCCACTTTCTTCTCCTCATCTGCTGGTATAATTACAAGCGTTCCCTCTGCACCGCTTGCACCTGAAACGGCGGATGGGGACTCAGACAACGATGGCCTCTCCAATGTAGTCGAGAAGATAGTAGGAACTGATGCCAGCAATTCCGACACGGACGCTGACGGTGTTTCTGATGGAGCTGAACTGCAAAATGGATCCAATCCTTTGGACGGAATACCTGTTGCAGCTGGGGTCGTCGCGGCTGTCGAAACGACAGCGGGAGCAAGCGATATTGCGGTGACTGGAGATATCGCAGCCTTGGCGATTGCCGATGAAGGTGTCGCTCTGGTCGATGTTTCTAATCCCTTATCTCCTATTCTATTATCTGAATTCGATTTTTTTGGCTTATCGGTAGAACTGTTAGCAGCCGGAGGGAATAATTTGTTAGTCAGTTTGAATTTGGGAGATATCGCGATTATAGACATATCAGACCCTACGAATCCTGCGCTGAAATTCCCTAAGCTGGCTACCTCATTTCGGGCGAGCACAGTAGCCGTTTATGGCGGATATGGGTATGCTGGTTATGCTGACAGCCGTTTGCAGAAAATCGATCTTCGTTCGGGTGAAATCATTTGGGAATTGCCGGTAGACGGGTTTGTTCAGGATGTGGAGCTGAGTCGCGGAAACATCTTCGTACTCACCTCGGAGGGTCTGAAAATCTTTGAAGATACTCTTGTCTCACCTGTTTTGCTTGGTTCGGTGCCAATCAACAAAACAGGGTCTCCTTTTGAAACAGGCCCAAAGCTGTTTATTGATAAGGACTACGTGTACGTTGGGCATTTTTTCGGCTACTCGGTTATTGATATTAAAGACCCAGCACAACCGGTAATAGTGGGAGAGCCTCCTCAGACTCAGTTGGCTGTCCACAATATAGTGACAAACGGATCAGGATTGGTACTGGCGACAACCAGTTTTTCAGGAGAAGACACTCTGAAACTGACCGTCTACGATGGAAGCGATCCAACGGTGGTGGACCAAACTGTCGCGGATTTTGATATAACTGGCCAACCACAAGGCGTTGCCATGCACAAAGGATTTGCTCTCCTGGCTGATAGGCTGGTGGGTATGCAGGTAGTAAACTTCCAAGGAGCAGACTTTGGTAACACGCCTCCTGAAATTACCTTGGAAGCCGGTTTCGACCTGGAAACGGGAGAGGTCGAAAATGGCGTCTTTACTTGGTTGTACATAAATGCCACCGACGATCACCAAGTCAGGAATGTGGAATTGTATATTGACGGTGAATTGGTTGCGGTGGAAGGCGCCCATCCATTCGAATTTAGCTTCATACCCCCTTTGATTACCGAATCTAAAAGCAGTTTCACCGTTCAAGCCAGAGCAAGTGACATGAGCGGCCTGCTTGTATTCAGTGATATCTTGAATATCAATATTGTGGATACAACCCCACCCACCTTGATCAACCGCACACCCAGGGACGGATCATTCCAGGGAGCGGACACCGTTTTCAAGGTATCGGCCTTTGCAGACGAGATCCTTGATGCTGCGCTTCTGAGCCAAAACAACTTTCAATTACTCGAAGCCGGCCCAGATAAATTATTCGATACCGCCGACGATATAGAGATTTCCGGAACCGTTGGATTTAATGAAATCACCATGGAACTATCCCACACTCCACCAGCGGCCTTGGACAAAGGAATTTACAGGGCAACGGTAGCAGGAGTGGTCGACTTGAGTGGCAACATTCTAGCAGAAGCACTAACCTGGATGTTTGAAGTTCTCACTCCCAACCAATGGATAGCAGAAATTGGAGGCTCGTGGGGGGTCCCGGAAAACTGGTCAGAGGGGGCTGTGCGGCAAAGCGATATTCTGGTTATAGATGTACCGGGAGATCTAGTAACTACCTCCATCACAACAGGCACCTTCCAGATAGAGTCGATTTCTTCCGAGGAAAACTTCACGCTTTCAGGTGGCACACTGAATTTGAATGGTGAGGGCGTTATCAATGGTTTGTTCACCTGGACAGGTCTGTCCACTATCGACGGGGGAGGTACTCTATGGGCAAACGGCGGCATATCCATTTCGGGTACCAGCAATAAATTCCTCAACAACCTGACCCTTGTAAACGGTGACTTAGGTACCTGGAACGAGGGCAGTATCATCTTCCAGCATGAATTCTCGCAATTGTACAACGCTTTAGGGGCCACCCTTGAAATAACAAATGAATCTTTCCAGACCATTTTTGGAAATGATTTTCTTGATGAAGACTCTGGATTAATCAACGACGGGGCAATCATCAAGAAAGGACCTGCAGAAGTAAGTTTCTCCGGCCTGCCATTCCAAAATAACGGCTCATTGGATATACAGGAAGGAGAGTTCACCATAAACAACACGAAATTCCATGGCAAAGGTTCAACAACCGTTCGTTCGGATGCACGTTTCACTTTTGAAGCGTCTTCTACGAATCTTCCATCATCTCCCTTTTTGGAGGGCCCTATTCACCTTGAAGAAAATGCAACCCTGGCCCTTGAGGCGGCAGGACTAATAGGCGACGAAGGTGTAGGTATCACTGGAAATGGCAACATAGAGGTACTAGGAGGCGGTCAGTTTAACTTCGGATCCACCTTGGAGATTCAAGGGGATATAAGTGCTAAGAACTTTACTATAAGAGCAGGTTCGATTACCGTATTACACGGCACTACCAATGTTCAAACAGCTATTTTGGATGGTGATGGTTCAGAACTCGGCGGTCCAGGTCTTTTCGAAATTGCGGGAGATTTACAATGGACCAGAGGAATCATGTCTGGTGGCGGAATCACCCGATTAAGGGGATCCGTGACCATGAACCAACCATTGAATCAGAAGATTGGAGATCGAACCTTCGAGGTTTACGGTGACGTTGTTGCTGAAGATGGGTTTTTAACTTTTCAGCGCATTATGAACGGCGTCATCCATATCATGCCGGGAGGCTCATGGACCCAGCAAAATGACTTTCAATTCAACGGATCTAGCATTGGATTGGATTACTGGTTCTTTATCAATGAAGGTACTTTTAATAAAGAGGGAGACATCGGAATCACCGTGAACCGAGTCAATTTCGAGAATCGAGGTATCATGAATTTGGACTTCTCAGCCTATAGAGCAGACTACAGATTTACGCAGACAGCGGAGGGTAGTTTCAATGTGAAGATAAGAGACGATCCGACTGTAGATAAATCCTTTAGCAGTATGGCTGTTGGCAGTACTATCGAACTGGATGGGACCTTGAACATACAGCTCGCCGAAAACTTTGTTCCTGATATCGGAGCCAGCTACCGCATCCTCATGGGCCAAACACTGAATGGAACATTCGCCACAATCACCGGCCTCGAAATTGCCCCAGACCGAAAGTTCGAGATCGTCTACAATAACAAGGAAGCTTTCTTGAACGTGGTGGCTTTGCCTTAGGCGAATATTACGAGACTTTTGTTCCGATCGGTCACGGTTCACCGATAGAGCTGGACCTTAGCTAGTCCGGAAAACATAATCCACTTTCTTAAAAGGATGAGTTAAATTCAATTCAGTGATCATGAAAACTTCTCGCCGAAAATTTATTACCACAGCTCCTCTGTTGGCTGCGGTGCCCTTGTCCACCGTCGAATCAAAAGCGGCTGACCGTCCAGCTCCATCCGGATTGATCGATTGCCAAAGTCATTTGTTTCTCAAGCCAGTCGTGGACATGATGCGCAAACGCACAGATTACCCGCGCGTTTACGATGAAGGTGGCACTACTTATTTAAAAATGGGGTCCTGGCTGAGAAAGATACCGCCTCACTATTTGAGTGTGAAAACAAAATTGGCCGCCATGGATGAGGCAGGTATTGAAATAACAATGCTCAGCACGAATGATCCCGGACCTGAGTGGTTTGGTACGAACGGGCCATCCGTGTCTCGCTTGATTCACGATTCCCTAGCTGACATAGTAAGGCGACATCCCACCCGTTTCCGGGCACTATGCGTTTTGCCCATGCAAAACGAACGCGCCGCAACAGAAGAATTGGACCGCTGCATCAAACTGGGATTTAAAGGCATATTGCTCTACGCAAACCTGGCCGGCGCCTGGTGCGATGAGCCACAATTTCGCTGGCTATTCGCACGCGCTGAAGAACTTGGCTTCCCCATTCTTTTGCACCCTGCCAAACCAATGACAACCGAGCAGGTTAAAGGGTACGAACTCACCAGCACTATGGGCAACATGTTTGATAATACCATCGCGATGGCTCGCATAATTGCATCAGGACTGCTGGACAAACATCCAAAGTTAAAACTGGTATGCCCACACCTCGGTGGCACTCTGCCCTATATCAGCGGCCGGATGGATCACCAGATAGCGGTACTCAAACGCAGCAATCAAAAACTCGAGCGCAAACCCAGCGAATACCTGCGAAGTATCTATATGGACATCGTTTCTCCCCTGGCCGAGGCCATGCAATTCGCCGTGGAATTCAGTGGGCCCGAAAAACTACTATTTTCCAGCGACCATCCCTGGGTGCTACCAAAATACATCATAGAGCCCTTGCGCAGCCTCAACCTTCCCGAAGCGGACGAACAGAAGATTTTCCACGGCAATGCAAGGAAGCTGTTTCAATTATAATGAATCAAGACCCTGCGGCAGAGACCACGGGGAATAACAAGTTCAAAGGAACTTAGGGCGGCAGTTCGCTAAATCTTTGAGAGGTTAATTTTCTTACCTCTGCTACGCCTTCACACAAGTTTTGTGCATCGCTGGAAAATGCTAAAGACGAATGGAGGATCCTAATAGTCTGTAGTCTTGGCCAAAGGCAGCTCAACCGTCACAGTTGTTCCTTCCCCCACGATGCTGTCTACTTTTAAACGGCCATTATATATATCAATGATCCTGGCGACTATGGCCATTCCCAATCCAGTACCCTGTTGTTCATTAAGGGATCGGTCGAACTGAGTAAAGGCCTCGATGTTTTTGATTTGTTCAGGGCTCATTCCCCTTCCCTCATCCATAAAGGACAGGAAGTAGGAGCCCATCTGAATTTTGGCGGTGACATTAATAGGCGTACCCGGATCTGAATACTTAACACAGTTATCAAACAATTCCTGAACAATTTTTTTGAAATATAAATCTGCCACCGCCACCGGTGCATCTGTCAGCTCTAAGATAATATCCTCCGCCCTTTCTGTTACTAAAAACTCGGAGTTTATGAGATTTTCTAAAAATGGTGCGGTGGAGTGAACCACATCCTTCTTCAACTTTTGAAGTTCTTCGATATTGGAGGCCACCATATTCAGTTTATTATAGAATATGTAGTTTTCGAACAAATGGCTTAGGCGGTTTGCAGCATTGAAAATATAATCGAATATTTCCTGATTCTCCTCTGATTTTATATCTCCGGTAGCATCCTTGAGATACTCAGAAAAACCCAGGATTTGATTCAAGGGCGTCCTTACTTCATGAGGCATTGATATACTAATACTGGAACGGAAGCTTTCAAACTTTTCAAACAGATTTTGTTTACTTTCCGTAAGTTTGATGGTCCTCGAAACTACCTTCTGATCTTGAATTTCCAATGACTTCTTCAGCTTGTTGTTGAGCCTTTTATTGATAACTATATTTGCAAAGCTGGACGAGATGATACTAATTACGCCCAGGAGTTCCTCATCGTACACATGGCCGTCTCCTTTTACCGAAAGGACAATCAAACCGACCGCGCCAGTTGAGCTAATTAGAGGAATTGCGATACTTACTGCCCGGTCGCCGGTTTCGTTCTCAAACGTTTGAATGGTCCCATAAGATAGAGTTTTTCCAACAACATCCTTTTCAAATAAACTATCGAATAAATTTACCGATGCGTTGACTTTAACTGCTGGGGATGTGATTTCGTGTTCAAGCTCGAAGGTCCCCTCATTGAGCAAGTATAAAGAGACGAATTCTGCTTCGGGGAGCGATTTATAAAGTTCCAAGCCTCTTTTAAGTAATAGGGAAGATTTTGTATTGGTTCTTGACAGTTTATCGAATTCAAAAAACGACTCAAGCAATCCACTGATGTTGTATTTTTCAGACATGTACGAAAAGAAATTCTATTTTATCCAGATGAAAGTGAAATCGACACTGATTGAGTGTAAGCATCCATGATTTCCGGGTAGAGGCTTTCAATGATACCTGGCTCGACTTCAAGAAATTCCCATAATTCGGGATCCGGCCTCTGGACCGTAAAAACAGCTGAAACGCCTAATTCCAGTATGTTGGCGATTGTATCTGCCAAGTGAATACAGGCCACCTGTTCGTCGTATTCACCGCCTATTTTTCCATCATTATGATGCTTGATCGTATGTTTGATATTATCTGGCAATTTCCACTTTTCTGCGATTAGGTACCCGGCATCCAGGTGATGGATTCCAAAACATTGAATCTCCACTTCACTCATACTTTTTTCTTCG
>JAPUIL010000135.1 GCA_027297085.1 Verrucomicrobiota bacterium
AATGTCACTCACTTAAGGCCGTTATAAGCGAATCTACGGTCCATTTCCTTTCTTCGAGGGGGTCTTCGAGGGGGTCAAACCTTAAATCCCACATTGGCATGCATCAGCCGTCGCCTTGACAGGCTATGGCCAGACACGCGATTGCAAGGAATGACCCTGTAGCCGGTCTTGCTTCGATATTTGACAAAAAACCGCTTAAGTGAGTGGCATTCGAGGCTGATCCGTTTCTTCAGCTCTATATGTCAAACTCCTATAGGTTATTAGCCTGAAAATGCTGTAACAACGGATCAATTTTACAAATCTATTGCTTGACATATAACTGTATACCCATAAATATGGCTCTATGAAAACGACGATCGATTTGCCTGATGCTCTTGTCGAGGAAGCCAAGATTGCAGCGATTAAACGCCGGTCTACTCTTAAAAACCTGGTGGTCGAAGGATTGGAGATGGTACTCAAACACAATCCGCATCCGGCTACGCCAACCGAGGTGATTGCACGCCTCCACAAGGGCTACCATCTGGGCGGCAAGCCTATGAAACGAGACGATATCCATGCCCGTTGAACGTTTTCTGGATACCAACATTCTTCTCTATGGCTACGACTTGGACGCCGAAGCTAAACGCCAGATTGCGCAAAACTTAATCGAGGAAGCGTTACTCAAGCCTGATCAAACCGCCATCAGCGTCCAGGTTCTTCAAGAGTTTCAGGTGAACTTTATTCGGAGTGGCCATTCAATGAAGGCGTCAGCCACACTCCTCGAAGACTTTTGCCTCTGGACGGTTATAGACAACACACTTCCAATTTTTCGACATGGCTTCTCCTTGCAGGCTCGTTGGCAACTCTCACTGGGGGATTCAATGATTTTGGCAGCTGCCAGCGCAAGCGGGGCTCGAGAACTGGTGACTGAAGATTTCAACCACGGCCAGGACTACGATGGTGTGAAAGCAATAAATCCATTTTCGCGGTAAATCGCGCCAGCCAAACTCTTCGACAATTTCGACAGGCTCAGGTCAAGCAAGCTCAGTGCAGGACTGTCACGCCTTGTGCTCCAGTCGTCCACCACACCCTCGGCGTTGCTCGGGTTCAAGGCCTCCTTCCTGTAAAGGCACCGGTGCTATGAACCGGCTAAATGGAAATGGCTCATTCGCCGGGCCAGCCCTTGGAAAGCATTTATTCACCGCTTGATCGAATTGTTCAGAGATAAGGTCTTAAATATGGATGGCTTCGTTTTCTGTATCCGCGGCAGCTTCCATAAGTGCTTCACTCAATGTCGGGTGGGCATGAATCGTTTCATGGATTTCCATGGGTGTCGCTTCCATATGCATAGCCAGAGCATACTCGGCTATCAGCTCAGTAGCATCTGCACCGATGATGTGAACACCTAGAATCTCTCCATCGACATCTGAGGAAATAACTTTAACAAATCCTTCGGATGCGTTCGATGCAACCGCCTTACCGGAAGCAGAGAATGGAAACTTTCCGATTTTATAGGTGACACCGGATTCTTTTACTGCCTGTTCAGTTTTGCCGATACTGGCCACCTGGGGCAGACAATAGGTACAACCTGGGAAAAGCGTGACGCGTTTGGGCTTACCCGCTCCAAACATGCCATTAACCGCTTGGATGGCCTCGTAGGTTGCCACATGAGCTAACCAGGGCGGGCCAATGATATCACCTGCGGCATAAATGCCTTCTACATTGGTGGCGTATGCGTCATTCACCGTCAGGTAACCACGATCAACATCCAATTTAATTTTGGAAGATACCGCACCCTCGAGGTTGGGAACAACCCCGATCGCCGAAAGTACCGCATCCACTTCAATGGGAGATACTTTCTCACCTTTAACAAGATCGGCAGAAACACCGTCTATGGTGAGCTTAACATTTTCAACACTAGTACCAATATGTACATGGATTCCCTGTTTCTTGAAGGAGCGCCCGAGCAACTTGGCAACTTCCAGATCTTCCACCGGCAGAACTTGATCGAGCACTTCCACTAAGGTTACCTTAGTTCCTAGAGCATTGTAGAAATAGGCAAACTCAACTCCGATGGCGCCCGCACCAACGATCAGGATACTTTCAGGTTGTTTCTTGTTAGCTAAAGCTTCACGAGAGGTCATAACCCGTTCACCATCGAGTTCCAACCCAGGGAAAGGACGCATTTTGCAACCGGTGGCTATAAGAATATTTTTGGCTTTAAGAAATTTTCCTTTATCCGGTCCATCTTTGATCTCCACCATTCCCGGTACGGTTATTTGTCCCAAGCCACGGAGGTGATCGACCTTATTTTTGCGAAATAGAAATTCGATGCCACTAGCCATTTGGTCAGCCACTTTTCGCGACCTGCCCACCACTTTTTCGAAATCGAATCCTACGGAGTCAGCGCTCAAACCAAAATCTGCCGCATGCAACATCTTTTGATAAAGCTCAGCACTTTTAAGCAATGCTTTGGAGGGGATACAACCCCAGTTTAAACAGGTGCCTCCCGGACGATCCATTTCCACACAGGCAACTTTCTTGCCCAGTTGTCCGGCACGAATCGCACCTGCATAACCCGCTGGTCCGCCTCCAATGACGACCAAATTATATTCATTCATTTCTGCCATAGCTGTAAATAATGAGGGCAGAGACACTTTAGTCCAATCTCGCAGAACTCAAGTGATAAACTAACCCGAGTTTCTCACCAAATGTGCACTACCGAGGAGCTCTAGTAAAACAGGTAAGTAAGTTGAAGCGGTCTAATATCTCAGTTTTTCACCCACCCCTAAACATCGATAACATCGTCGATTTTTCCACGATACTCTTTGGCTCCGCCCATAGCTTTATTAGCTTTGGGGCGGGATACATTGATCACAACCCTGGGTCGGGCCAGAAAAATACTCACCATCAAAGTAGTGAGGCTAACGATGAAAGCGCCCCAAAGGGCGGACCAAAATCCTAATACCTGGAAACCGGGCACTAAGTACCCTGCCAAAGCAAATATTAACGCATTAATTAGCAGGATTCCGAAGCCGAAGGTCATAACTATAAAGGGTAGCCCCATTAACACCAGGACAGGTTTCAAGAACACATTGAGGGCCGAGATTAAAAGCACCGCCAGGACTAGACTGGAGGCCGATTCAAACCGGATCCCCTCACTCAGTAATGAGGCTAACACCACACCGGCGGAAATAATCACCCATTGCTTAAGCAATACCTTGAATTCGGGAAATCGTTGAGGAGCTGACATAGATTATTTTTCTTTCTCTGGTACTACCGCAACTTCATCCACGGTATGCTGGTTGTAGAGAATGTTGAATGTTTCGCTTGAGTCGTCGTCCTCGCCTTTATAAAGACGGACATTCACCTTGAGAATGTGTGGTTTCCGGATGGTTCTCACACTCTTAAGAGATTTTCCATCTCCACTGGGACGTATGGCCATCCGTTCCTTCGTTTTACCTCTCGGATTAACCGTCATGATACCCCGGGTGAATACATTCTCAATTTCCTGATGATTCTCATCCAGGAGTTTAAACACCATGAAAACACCGACCATTTCCACGTGCAGGTAGGTGTTATCGGGACGCTCAAAAAAGTAGCCCTTGAGAATTACTTCCTCGGCCTTCTCTTCAGCCATCGCTAGCTGAGATCCTGCCAGAATACTAAATATTAAAAAGATGCTCCAAATACGTGTTTTCATAACTATTGGGGTTTCTATTGAGTTTGAGTCTTTAATTGATCTTTCAGTTCCCTCCAATACTGAAGGCGTTCTAAAATAAATTTTTCACGACCTGAATTGCCCGCATGATAAAATTGTTTGGGTTTCAGCATATAATCCTGCCCTGATATACCTTCGGGATATTCATGACTATACAAATAACCAGCCCCCTGACCCTGCTGTTTAGAGACCTTACTATGGCTATCTTGTAACCAAATTGGTACCGATTGAACAGTTCCTTCCCGAATCTCCCGCTTCACTTTACCCAAGGCAGCGGTGGTGCTGTTGCTCTTGGGAGCCGTAGCCAGATAAATAAGCGCATGAGCTAAATTCAATTCGCACTCAGGTTGCCCGACAAAATCACAGGCTTCCTTTGCTGCTACCGCCAACGGTAAAGCCATGGGGTCAGCCAACCCTACATCCTCACTGGCCAGAATGATTAATCGCCTGGCGATAAACCTCGGATCTTCTCCACCGGCCAGCATTTTGGCCATCCAGTAGAGACCAGCATCCGGATCTCCGCCACGGATACTTTTGATCATGGCAGAAGCAGTGTTGTAGTGCTCATCTTCATCCGCGTCGTAGCGGATTTGTCGTTCATTGGCAAAAGCTTCGATGTCTTTTTCCGAAAGAACATGCCCTTCTTCCACACTCTCTACCAACACTTCCAGGGCATTTAAGGCACGGCGCAGATCTCCGTCGCAGAGTTTCGAGAGGGAGTTTATTAAGGCCGAGTCAGCTTTCACCAAACGATGACCCAACCCTCTGTCCGAATCTGAAAGCGCTCGTTCTAATGCCAGCGCAACCTCCTCTTCACTCAGGGGTTCCAGCTTAAATAAATGACTCCGGCTAACCAGAGGAGGAATGATATAAAATCCCGGATTGTGAGTGGTTGCTCCGATGAGCCGTATGTTCCCCTCCTCAACATCGGGCAAGAGAAGGTCTTGCTGGGCTTTGTTGAACCGGTGCAATTCGTCGATAAACAGCACGGTCCTGGCCGATGGATTTCGCCGGGCTGACAACAGAATTTGTTTCAACTCTGCTGCATTTGAAAGAACTGCGTTGATCTGAATGAATTGGCTGTTCGTTTCCCGCGCAATCACATGGGCGAAACTGGTTTTACCACTACCCGGAGGTCCCCAGAACAGCAGACTGCCAAATCGATCTGACTGGATGAGTTTTGGCAGAAGAGCCCCCTCCTTGAGTAGGTGCGCTTGCCCAATAATTTCGCCCAAAACACGTGGCCGCATGCGGGCTGCAAGCGGTTTATGAGAGTCATCAACCTGGCTGCCGGAGCCGGCTTCAAACAAGGAGGCCTGGAAAGAGTCCGCCATTTTGCATCCTTCCTAGCATTCCGGTCTTCACCCTGCAAACCAAAGTTGGGCTCATCCGCTATTAAAAAGTGTTTTACACTTTTCGAAAAACTGAAATCCTTCAGGGAATGACCGTTCCTTCCTACAGAGCGCCTCTTCTCTGGCTTCTATTGCCAATGATGTGTGGGTATGTGCTGGGACACCATCTTCCGGAAATTGCAACTATTCCCGCAGTAGTATTGGCGCTGGTGGCACTGATTACCGCTTATTGGACTCAGCGTGGAGACTCAGACAGTTCCTTGCGTAAATATTGGCCGCTACTTTTCTTTATCGGCGTATCCGCAACTTCACTACTTTACTACCAACACAACAGACGATTCCCGGACCTCTGGGAAATACTTCCCCCCAGAGAGGCAAAACTACAAATTAAAGTAAAGCGCCTCTACGCGAGCAATGATCCGAGTCTGGCAAAAGGAGTGGCAACTATAACCGGTACCGAAGACCACTTGAGGCAATTAAAAGACTACCTAATTTACTTTTCTATCGTTACAAAAGGGGAGCTCATCGATCGTGGTCAGCATTTAAATGCCCAAGGGGTACTAAATTACCTCCCTTCAAAAGAGTCACCCACTCTCTTTGAAAAGTTTCTGCAAGGTCAGTCAATTCCCTTAACACTCACAAGAGCCTACCTGTTGGAATCGCCGCAGGACGGCAGTACTTTTGAAGTTCTCATAAGCAATCTGCGGAAACAGGCCATACACACCCTGGGGATTCAGCTTGATGACTTCACCGAACAACGGTCCATTTACCGGGGCATGGTGCTGGGCATCAAAGGGGAGCTCAGCTCTGAAAACAAACAGCTCTTTTTAAGAACCGGAACCCTGCACCTCTTTGCAATCAGTGGACTTCATGTTGGAATCATTGCGGTAACCTGGGCCAGCATCTTCCTTGTATTGAGAATTCCAAGACGCGTGTCCGTCGTACTGGGTCTTGCACTGGTTTACCTTTACGTGGAAGTAACCGGTGCCAGCCCGTCTGCGATTCGGGCGTTCGCCATGACCGCGTTCTTCTGGGCAGGCAAATCCCTGTTTCGTCAAATGCCCCCATTTCAGGCCCTGGTGGCTTCTGCGGTCACCGTGTTGCTGATATCACCAACCCAGTTATTCTCAGCCGGGTTTCAGCTGTCTTACACTGTGGTAACTGGTATCCTGCTTTGGGGTATTCCTCTATACCAAACCCTTCGCGATGCCTGGTATGCCCGAATTCTGCAGAAGCAACAACATCTATCAAATCTCAGTAAAGCCGTGAACAAAGGATTGGAAATGGTGGTTGGAACCTTTTGCATCAGTCTTTCGGCCACCTTGTCCAGCGCTCCTCTGAGCATTTTGTATTTCGGTTTGTTGGCGCCGTTTGCGGTCATCTTGAACATGTTTCTGGTTCCTATCGCATCTCTGATCATCGTCTCCGGGCTGTTTTCTTTGATCTTTGGATTTCTCCAGCTTTCCGTCGTCTCAAGCTTCTTTAACCACGGACCCCTCTTGTTGATCCTGATAACAGAAACGATCCTTGAAAAGATTGTCCAAACTCCGGGGGCCTTTTCAATAATGGCTTGGTTAAAAGATTGGCTTGGCTACGCCACGGTCTTCCTGTTCCTCGGCAGTCTTCTGGCCGGTCATGGATTTCGATTCCCTAAACTTTGGAGATTTACCTTTCCGGTTGTCATAACGGTAGGAATGATTTTGTTGAACAGTGCACTTCGATACATCTGATATGAAATCTGCCTACGAACTCGCCATGGAGCGGCTGAACGCCGAAAGCCCAAACCAGGATACCAAATTGACCGACGCTCAAAAAGAGGAGCTCGCTGACCTGGACAACAAGTACAAAGCAAGAATTGTGGAGAGGAAAATTTCTTTTGAAAAGCGCATCAGCGATGCCAGTGCTAAAGGAGACTTTCAAGACGTGGCATCAGCACAGGAAGAACTTAAAATTGACATCGAGCGTATTGAATCAAATCGCGAAGCTGCCAAGGAAAATGTTCGGCAAGGCAAACAGCGAGGCGCTTAATATTGAAACTCCGCCACGAGCATATGATGATCCGAGGCGGATACTTCGTCAACCGTTCCACCCTTGAGGATTATTTGCGGGTTGTAGAAAATGTGATCCAACACGTATGGCATCCGCTTCCACGTTACCGTTTCCTTCTGCATGGTTCGCAATCCTGTGTTTTCAAACTGTGCTACCAGTCCTTCACCGGGTCCTGAATTAAAATCCCCGGTCAGAATTAGCGGGCCATCAATAGACTTAACCGTTTCCAGGACTAGATTCCTTTGCTCCAGATAGTCATCACTCGAAGCGTTAATCATAAAATAGGCCTGCAAGTGTGTATTCAGAAAAGTGATTAGCTTCCCTTCGATCTCAATCTCAGCCGAAAGCAGGATTCGGTCGGTAGGAGTAGTCTTCTCTCCCTGAAACTCAAATTCAACCTCTGCTCCGGGTAGGATTACGGTCTCGGAACGGAGAATGTGAAATCGGGAGAAAATTGCCAATCCGAGGCCGAAGGGTAACTCTCTCTTATCTTTCGGTGGGTAGGCAAACACACTGTGGTAACCTTTCAGGACACTTTTTAAATAGCTGAAATTGGCTGGTGGGTTCGCTTGCTCACCACCAGGCCTGGCTTTTTCGACCTCCTGCAGCATCAAGATATCAGCGTCATAGAGGCCGAGCGTTTTTGCAGTTTCCTGAATCCGAATGGGAGCTAGATCAGGATTAGACGCATTCCACATCTGACCATGCTGCATATTAAACTGTATTAACCGAAACGTTCCCATTAATGAATTGTGACAATTATTTTGATAGCTGAGAGCGTTGGAGTCTAGGGAGAACTTGGGTTGCGTTGATAAATAAACCGGTTAATGTCCTTTAAGGACAACGGGTTAAGCACCGTGCTAAAATCTTTACTTTTATCATACAGGAAGACGATTTTACCCGGTTTCCATTCTTTCGTTTTGAAAAAAGCTTGTTCGAACTCGGGTTTTCGGACCGAAGATTGTATGACATCGACCGTGAGAGTCTGCGACGATGGGCTTTTTACCCGGGAAACAGGATTCACCCAGGCTCGAAAAAGGCCTGGTGCAGATTGGATCGGAACCGGTCTCAGCGAACTCAATTTCTTATCTACTAATTTTTTTTGTTCCCGGAACATTTTTGGATTTTCCGGATCGATGGGCTCGCTCCACAAAAGAGGGGCGCTGATTAGCAACAATAGTGAAAGTAGTGTTTTCATGGGTACTTTATTCAGGCTCGGCCGTTCCTTCATTAATCCATTGTTTGGATTCGGGAACCAGCTCAAAAAACTTATGCAGTACTTTACTCAGATGTTCTGCATACCGGAAATGTGCTCCCATGCCAGTACGTAATTCTGCTTCATAAACAAATTTATCCGCATGAGTCGAATGCTCGAATGGCGTTTGAGAACCCAACAGCAACCCATAAACATACGCGGGCGACTTAAGCTCCATTAAAGTCTTCAACAACTCCTTTTGGCGGTTGAGAAAATCTTCATGAGGAGCAGGATCCACCTCTGGTGGAAGGTAGAATCCATTCTGAATAAGCGGTGTAAACCGATGACCAGTACGGTGTCGATTCAGATCCCGTAACTCTGCAATCGCCATATTGTTCCAGGCAAAGCCTACCCGCATACGCCTGATGGCTGTACCAGAACGTCCGTATCGATTAGCTCGGTGCCCGAGTGCATCTTCCATCGATTGCATTTCCGGCAAAAAGTCCGGCAGGTCGTTATCCACTTTGACCCAAACATCATCCGGACGGTTTTCAATCGAGAGCATTTCCAGGCCCAATTTCAGGCTGTATTCAAATTCCTGACGCGCTTGAACCTCGTATGAGAATTCGGACTTGCCGTGCTTTACCAGTCGCGGAGAAAACTTGGTAAGTTCATCACGAAAAGCAGTCGCACAGGCATGAGCCTCCACCTGTGGCAGGGACTCAAGGTGTTTAATAGCTTCAGTCCACATGCGCGAACTCATTACCAGCGCCATATTGGTCCTGCAAGCGAAGGGTATAAAATAACGGACGCGGTCTAAGGCGTAGTTTTTACGAATCCGTTTAATGACCAAGGGTTTGGCATTTTCGGGGTAACGGACCAAGTCCGGATTATCCGAAGCCAAGGCATCCAGTCGGTCGTATTCGTCCTGATAAGCTTTAAAGCTTTCCAGCATTATGGCTTTCCATTCTTTAGCCAATCCAAGTGGAATTCCAATGTCCTCCGGCTCGAGCAAACTGGTTTCATCCATACTGATGTAGCGGGTGCTAGACTCTTGACCGTCCGCCATCTGAGCAATTTCAAAGAGCTTGTAGGCCAACCACATCGATACATCATCAATCGCCATTGCGATACCTCCGGTCAGTCCGGCAATGGAAGCATGGCCGTAATCCACAAACTTCAGTATCCGGTCAATCGATGCATCCGCTTCATTAAGATCAACTTTCTTCAGGATATTTTCCAATCCAATATTCGACCGCGAATAACGGGCCAGAACAGAAGCAAGAAGCTCGGGTGTTAATTTCGGATTTTCTTCAGCAGCTTTGGGAGAAACCAGGGCAATTCCAGTTACATTCATAAGACTCATCGAAGCCTAGAACATCGCAAATACAGAGCGAGGAAAATTCCGCCTTTTGTCATGAGAACTCTGGATTTTGTCCGACCAAGATTAGTCCCCGATGAGTGAGCTGAGAGGTCCTTGATAAAGACCGAGCAATAGGGTCAGCAGAGCAAGCGCGCCCAAAGTAAATTTGCCTAACGTGGTCACCTCAGGCCACTCACGGGGAGGCTCAGCTTCTTCACCATCCAAAACAGGCAATTTCCAAAAACGGAAAGTAGCTTCCTTGATCCAGCCAAAGTAGTAGTATATGGAAATTACGACTCCTACAATAGCCACACCTAGTAGACCATACAGCTCGGCTTTGAAAGCTGCGTAGAAGAGAAGCAACTTTCCAATGAAGCCTGCCAAGGGCGGAATTCCAGCCAGTGATCCCAAGCCCATAACCAATACGCCGGATAGAAACGGACTCTCCTTCAGCATGTCCTGGTAGTCACTTAATTCCTGCACGTCATCTTTGCCCTTTTCCGACAGGTGAGCCATCACGCCGAACACGGCAAAGGAAGCAAGGAGGTAGGTAATCAAGTAGAACACCACGGCGTTCTGTGCAGAAGGAACCGAAAACATGGCCACCACACCCATCAACAAATAACCCGCATGCGAAACTCCAGACAATCCCATCAACCGCTTCACGTTCCTCTGGGTAAGTGCGGCAATATTGCCGAAAAGAATCGTCACAATCGCCATCAGACTGAGAACTGGGACCAGCAAGTCAGCCATAGGCTTGAAAGGACCTGAAACCAGAGCAATTAGAACCGCAAATCCTCCCGCCTTGGATGATACAGCCAAGGCAGCGGTCACAGGAGTAGGCGCACCTTGGTACACGTCGGGAATCCAAATCTGAAATGGCACCGAACCAATCTTAAATGCTACACCGGCGATGACCAGGAGCACTCCGGTTCTGGCCACCAGATTGTCGCTGTTTAGCTGCAGAAATACATGTAGATCGGAAAATTTCATGGCGTGGAGGGACATGCCTTTCAAGTCAGGGCTGCTGGCTATCCCGAACAATAGCACGATACCCATTAGAAGAATGGCAGTACTGAATCCACCCATAATCAAATATTTGAGGCCGGCCTCCAATCCATTCGACCGGTCACGATTGTAACTCACCAGTACATAAAAGCCAACGGTTACCGTTTCAAGTGCTACGAACAACATCACAAAATGATTGCTCTGAGCCAGCAACATCAGGCCGGCCGTCACTAGAAGCAGTATGGCGTAAAACTCCGTTCCGGGAAGTTGGTTCTTTCGCAGAAATATGGACCCCAAATAGGAAACCAGTACGGAGCTCACCAGAAAGAAAATCCGCATAACTTGTCCGAACTCGGAGTGAAACAACATCCCCGCAAATGTCTCCTGATTGATCACACCCAGATTATTTCGCAGCACGGTAAATCCAAGAAGCAGCAAGACCAGTTGTCCGAATACAGAAACTTTTCCAACCAGCTCACGACCCTTGCTGCCACCAAACATGTCGAGCAGAAGCAAAGAAAGAGCCAAAACCACCAACCCTATTTCCGGCAGTATGGCGCTCCACTGATTGCTATCAGCCACGTTTTGATGAAATTCCCAATTCATAATCGCATTATTCAATTACGGGTTCAGAGGAGAGCGCCACTTCCAGCACCGGTTCATCCACCTCGACAGAAAGTTGTGCTAGCTTGGCATCAATCGTTTTAAAATTCGCATCCAGAGTTCGATGCAAATCATCGGTCATCAATCTCGGCCAAAGCCCGATCACAACCAATGTCACCAAAAGTATCAGTGCCGGTATTTTCTCTGCTGTGGAGATATCTTTGATGGAATTCTCCTTCAGGTGAGCTTCCAGCGCCTTCGAGGACGAGCCAAAGAAAATTCGGCCGATAGCGCGTAGTCCGTAAATGGCCGAAATGATCATGCCCAATACCGCGATTGCAGTGAAAGTCCTACTGAAGTCCCATAACGCTGTGAACACTGTAAACTCACCGAAAAAGTTGAGCAGTCCCGGACCAGGTAGTCCGATACTCGCTAGCACGGCCGCAGAAAAAATGGCGGCCAAAGCAGGCGTCTGTTTCACCAGACCACCCATATCATCCATATCGTAGGTATCCGTGCGACGGTAGACCACGTGTCCCAACAGAAACAGCAAAGCCACTGTCAAACCGTGGGCCACCATAGTGATAATTACTCCAGCGGCGCCCAGCACGGACAAACAGGCAATCCCCAGGAAACAATAGCCCATATGCATCACTGAGCTAAAACCAACCATCATTTTCAGGTCGCGTTGAGCGATTGTGATCAGACCAATAATTAGAACACTACCCAGAGCCATCCAAGCCAGGAATGAACTCCAATGGTAAGCACCCAACGGAACCAATGGTAACGCCACTTGGATAAAACCATACAACCCGAACTTCTTCAATACGCCGGCATGCAACATGGCAATAGATGTTGGTGCAGCTGCATAACCCCGAGGAGCCCAAGAGTGAAACGGAAACAAGGATACCAGTATTCCGAATCCAAACAGGAGAAGTCCGAAAATGATATTTTGAGATTCACCGCCAATGGGAGAAGTAGCCACAGCCTTTTTGAGCGCTATCATATTAAAGGCTTCCGCGTCGGTCTGGAAATAAATCGCCAGTAGACCCAGCAGGGATAACATAGCCCCCAGAGTCAGGTAAATAGTCATTTCCATAGCCGCGGATTGGCGGTCCCGACCTCCCCATACCCCAATACAAATAAAGGTGGGGATAAGCGCCAGCTCGTGGAAGAAATAGAAAAAGAACACGTCAACAGAAGCAAATACACCCATGAGTCCCGCCTGCATGAAGAGGATCAGCATCAGGTATTGTTGCAAGCGCTCCGCCCCACTCTGCATGGCATAGATACCAGCGGCCAATCCTACGATGCCCGCTAGAAAATACAGCGGCGCTGAAATTCCATTGAGGCCGAGGTGCAAAGTAATTCCCAGTCCTTCAAGACCCGTAGGAAGAGACATCAAGTAGTCGTATCCGGTCGCATCTACTGGGTGAAAATTGATCCAAAGAATCAAGGCCCCCAGGGCCGGAAAACAAAAACCAAGCGTAGCCAGAAATTGAGTAATCCCTTTGGGTAGTTTGCTAAACCCCAGCAGTACTACAGCCACGATCAGAGGCACCAGAATGGTGCTGAGAAGGAGTATAGAATAATTGTTCATAGCTGCTTGCTACTCCGATTAGAGAATTCCAAAGGCAATGGCTCCCAGGACCACAACTCCGATGGCAAACCAGTAAACGTAGCCACCCAGGCTACCCACATGCAAAGAGCGGGAAATTATCCCAAACAACCCTATAACTCCGGCGGTGCCGCGAACCATAAAACCCGATATAAAAAGTTGGTCTAGAAAGCTCAGAATCAAGGCAACTCGATCCTGAACCTTGTCCACATACCAATCGTAAAGTGCATCGAAATACAACCGCGCAGCCAGGGCTTTGAAAATGCCCGGTGCCACAGCTTCAAGTGTATCGGAATCCTTGTTGGGATTCCAAACCAGCCAGGCGATTACAATTCCGCCCAATGAAAATGCGGTCCCGGTTATTATCATTAAGGTCTTAAAAGAACCTTCGGCGTGCGGGAGCGCCTGAATCACAGAATCAAATGCATGTCCGAAGAACCAGGTGTACCCACCAATCACTGACAACACTGCCAGGATTATGAGTGGGAGAACGATGGCTGGTCCATTCTCCCTGGCGTGCTCGGCATTTTCAGACCGGGGTTTGCCAAAAAAGGTCACTACTAACAGCCGGCCCATGTAAAGACCAGTCAGCGCTGCAGTCGCCAGCAGGATATAGTAAACGGCCTTATAGCCGGAATCGTGGGCCAGGTGCAAAATCGTATCCTTACTGAAGAATCCGGCCAGGAAAGGAAATCCTCCAATTGCCAGCACCCCGATCCCAAAGGTTGCGAAGGTCAGCTTCATTCTCCCGGACAAGCCACCCAGCTTGTAGATGTCCTGCTCATGATGACAGGCGTGAATGATGGATCCGGAATTGAGGAAGAGTAAGGATTTGAAAAAGGCGTGAGTCGTCAGGTGAAACATGGCCACAGCAGCGCCGGTGGCAATCACAGTGCTACCCGCAGGACCATGGAACGAGTCTTTGGCGCCCAGACCAAGTGCCGCTACCATATAGCCGAGTTGGGACAGGGTGGAAAAGGCCAACAGCTTTTTGATGTCGTTCTGGCCGAACGCAACCAGGGCCGCGAATGCGGCGGTGATGGTGCCCACCCACATAACCACATACAATGCATCGGGCGTCATCAGGAAGTAGACTCGGGCTGTAAAATAAATACCGGCCGCCACCATCGTCGCAGCGTGAATAAGAGCGGAGATGGGAGTCGGGCCTTCCATCGCGTCAGGCAACCAAACATGAAGGGGCATCTGCGCAGACTTTCCGAGAACGCCACAAAAAAGCAGCAGCCCCATCGAGGTCGATATTAGTTGCGCATTTTCTCCCGCCAATTCCGCCAGCTCTACCAGATCGAAAGTTCCAAACTGCCAGTAGACAAAAATAATCCCTAACAGGAATCCAAAGTCCCCTACCCGGTTGACAATAAACGCCTTCTTGGAAGCAGCCACTGCCGAGGGTTTGTCGAAGTAGTGATTGATCAGCACGTAGGAGCTAAAACCAACCAGCTCCCAGAATACAAAGATCATCACCAGGTTATCAGCCAGAACTATCCCCAACATGGAAAACATGAAGATGGATAATCCGGCAAAGAAACGAGCCTTCCCCGGATCATCCTTCATGTATCCAAGACTGAATACCTGAACGAGAAGCCCCACAATTATGAGCACTAAAAGCATCAGAGCTGCCAGGTCATCGAAGAGGACTCCAAAGGTGAACTGAAACTTATCTCCTAGCGAGAGCCAAGGTACTGACCAAGAACTCCGCTGACCGCTGTAGATTAGATAAAGGCCTATACCTGAGAAGACTAAAGCGGAAATCACGGAGAACCCAGCTGCCAGATTGTGCTTCTTGCGCAGGAAACAGGCGATGATGCCTGCCGTCACCAGGGGCAATAAAAACAACAGCTGATATAATGACGATGCCTCCATACTAGTGCTTCAACGCATTGAGTTCCTCGACATACACCGTCTGCCGTTTACGGAACAGCGCCACGATGATTGCCAGCCCCACAGCTACTTCAGCGGCGGCTACCGTTATTATAAAAAAGACCAGCAGGTTACCATCCATAGTCCCATTGAATTGGGAAAAAGCAACCAGGGCGAGATTCACACCATTGAGCATG